>NZ_LSKH01000021.1:0-386 GCF_001557395.1 Sphingomonas sp. CCH5-D11
ACGGCGCGATAAACGCCCAGCAGCGCGCATGGGCAAGAAAGCCGTGCGCCATGAGGATGCCCGGCTTGGCCCGGTCGCCCCAGCGTAGATAGTGCACCTCCGCGCCTTCCACGGTGACGAAGCCTTCTTCCCGCGGAACGGCCAGCGCATCGACGAACCAGTCTGGCAAATGCGCCCCGTCGTTGGCCCAGATCGGGTCGATGTCCAACGATCCGCTAGTCTCGGCGGCGCTCATGCCGACAGCCGAAAACCGCTATAACCCGCCTCGGCGACCGCATCGCAGATCTCGGCATAGCCGACCACAGACGGGTAGTTGAGCAGCTGACGCGGCTTGCCTGGGATGTTCGCTCCCATGTACCAGGAATCGGCCTTGGGGAAGAGCGTCA
>NZ_LSKH01000208.1:0-8685 GCF_001557395.1 Sphingomonas sp. CCH5-D11
ATTATCTGGCGGCGATTTCCCGCGCGCTGAAGCCGGGCGGCCGCGCGGCGATCCAGTTCATCAAGATCGCCGAAGACGTTTGGCCCGCCTATTCCAGCAACGTCGACTTCATCCAGGCCTGCGTCTTTCCCGGCGGCATGCTGATCCATGAGCCGCAGTTCCGGGCGCTGGCCGAGGCAAACGGGCTGACATGGCAGGGGCGACATGCCTTTGGGGAGGATTATGCCGAAACGCTGCGGCAATGGCGGGTGCGGTTCGACAATGCGGTGGCGCAGGGGCGCCTGCCGGCGCGGTTCGATCGTGGCTTCGTTGACTTGTGGCGCTTCTACCTGATGTATTGCGAAGGCGGGTTTCGCGGCGGCGGCATCGATGTCGTGCAGATCACGCTGGTCAAGGAGGGGGCATGAAGCGGTTTGCCTTTGGCGCGGCGCTGGCCGCGATGCTGCTTTGCGGATGTGCGGCCCAGCAACCACCGCAGAGCAACGCGGCCGCGCAGCCGGTGTCGGCTGCTGAGGGCAGCGCGCAGGCGATCGCTGCCGGGGTGCCGATCACCGACGCCAATCGCGATCAGCTGAAGCAGGTGGGCGCAGCCGTTCTGTTCTGGTCCCAGCAGGAGCGCGACCAGAACTTCCCGCATATGGAAGATCACTTTCCAGTCCATGTCGTGAAGGCGGGAGGCAAGCTGCGCGACCTGCCCCAGGGCGTGCCGCTGCCAGTGCCGGCGGCCGAGATCGACGCTTATGTTCGGGATCAGAACGTCGCCGGCCTGATCGTGGTTCAGGACGGCAAGGTGCGGCTGGAACGATATGCGCGCGGGCTGACGCGCGATGGGCGGTGGACGAGCTTCTCGGTGGCGAAATCCTTCACCTCCACCCTGGTGGGAGCGGCGATCAAGGACGGCTTCATCGGTTCGGTAGACGAGCCGGTGACCCGGTATATCCCGGACCTTGCCGGCAGCGCCTATGATGGCGTGTCGATCGGCCAGTTGCTGACCATGACGTCGGGCGTGAAGTGGAACGAGGATTACACCGACCCCAAGTCCGACGTCGCGCGGATGTTTTCCATCTCGGTGCCCACCGGCATGGACCCGACCGTCGCCTATATGCGCACGCTTTCGCGCGAGGCGGAGCCGGGTGCGAAGTGGGTCTACAAGACCGGAGAGACGAACCTGATCGGCGTGCTGGTTGCCAACGCCGTGAAGAAACCACTGGCGACATATCTCAGCGAGAAGGTGTGGCGCCCGTACGGGATGGAAAGCGACGCCTTCTGGATGGTCGATGCGAGCGGCCGCGAGGTGGCGGGATGCTGCCTTTCGGTATCGCTGCGCGATTACGCGCGGATGGGTCTGCTCGCGCTGGAAGGTGGCGAGGGCATCGTACCGCCAGGCTGGTTCGCCGATGCGACCCGTGCCCATGCCTCGATCGGACGGCCGGGCTTCGGCTATGGCTATCAATGGTGGGCCTATCCGCAGGAAAGGTTCGGCGGACAGGGGATCTTCGGCCAGAGCATCACGGTCGATCCGGCGAGCCGGACGGTGATCGCAATGGTATCCGCCTGGCCCAAGGCGACCGGGTCAGACCTGTCGCAGGCGCGCATGACCTTCATGGAGCGATTGTTCGCGGCAGCGCGGCAGTGATGGAACCCGGCGCGCGACTACTGCGCAGCTTGCCCGCGCTGGATCAAACGGCACCGTAGCGGAGTGCTCGGAACCGGAGTGAGTGTGCGGAACAGACGCGAGGCGGCTGGTCCGGAACTTAGCCCGGCACCCGCTCCCAAAGGCCGGTTTCGAAGCCGTTCAGGACGAGCGACGTGATGTGATCGGCCACCGCTTCTGGCGGCTTCACCGATGCGGGATCCTCGCCGGGATAGGCGCGGGCGCGCATCTTCGTGCGGGTGGCGCCGGGATCGATGATCGCGGTGCGCACGCGGCTGATCTCGGACACTTCGTCTCCATAAGCGCCCAGCAGCGTTTCGAACGCGGCCTTGGACGCGCCATAAGCACCCCAATAAGCGCGCGGCTTGCGCCCGACCGAGGAGGTAATGCCGATCACCTTGCCGGCTTCCGACTGGCGCAACAGCGGATCGAACGCCTGGATCAGCGCTGCCTGAGCCGAGACGTTGAGCGTCAGCACGGCGGCAAGTTCCTTGGCGTCGATTGCGGGCACGGCGGCGAGCGAGCCGAGTGTGGCGGCGTTCAACACCATCACATCGAGCGCCTGCCACCGCTCAGCAACGGCCGCGGCAAGCCGTGCGATCGAATCCTTCTCCGTCAGATCCAGCGGCGCAATCGTCGCCGAGCCGCCGGCATCGAAGATCTGCTGCTCCACTTCCTCCAGCGCCTTTGCCGTGCGCGCGGTGACGACGACATGCGCGCCCTGTGCCGCCAGAGCGATGGCGGTGGCGGCGCCGATTCCGCGGCTCGCGCCAGTGACGAGGGCGAGCTTATTCTCAAGCGGCTTGTTCATCCAGAATCCCAAGGCAGACGGTTGCGCGCGGGCGAGAGGGCCCGAGACGCGCCCTCGCCAAGCGAGGGCGCGCGGCAAGGTTTAGGCGACGCGTTCCTCGAGCATCGCGAACTGATCCACGGCGGCAGTATCGTCATGGTCGGTCAGCGTGGTCGGATAGTCGCCCGTGAAGCAGGCGTCGCAATAACCTGGACGGAACTGCGACCGGCTCTTCTGCCCCAACGCCTTGTACAGGCCGTCGATCGACACGAAGGCGAGACTGTCGGCATGGATGAAATCGGTCATCGCGCCGAGATCATGCGTGGCGGCGAGCAGCTTCGCGCGTTCGGGCGTGTCGACGCCGTAGAAGCAGCTGTGCTTGGTCGGCGGACTGGCGATGCGCATGTGCACCTCTGCCGCGCCGGCCTCCCGCATCATCTGCACGATCTTCAGGCTGGTGGTGCCGCGAACGATCGAATCGTCGATCAAAACGACCCGCTTGCCGGCGATCAGCGCGCGATTGGCGTTGTGCTTCAGCTTGACGCCAAGATGGCGAACCTTGTCGCCCGGCTGAATGAAGGTGCGGCCGACATAATGCGAGCGGATGATGCCGAGCTCGAACGGGATGCCGCTTTCCTGCGCATAGCCGATCGCCGCCGGTACACCCGAGTCGGGGACCGGGATGACCAGATCGGCATCGACCGGCGCCTCGATCGCCAGCTGCTGGCCGATCGACTTGCGGACCGAATAGACCGAGTGATCGTCCACGATCGAATCCGGGCGGGAGAAATAGACCCATTCGAAGATGCACGGGCGGGGCGCGACCGGGCCGAACGGATGGATCGAGCGCATCTCGGTGCCCTGGACGATCACGAGTTCGCCGGGCTCTACCACGCGGACGAACTCGGCACCGACCACGTCGAGCGCGACCGTCTCGCTGGCGAAGATGATGGACCCGTTGAGCTTGCCCATGACGAGCGGGCGAATGCCGAGCGGATCGCGGCAGGCGATCATGCCCTCCGGCGTCATCACGATCAGCGCATAAGCGCCCTCCACCTGCTTCAGCGCGTCGATGAAGCGATCGAGCAGCGTGCGATAGTTGGAGGTGGCGACGAGGTGGATGATCGTCTCGGTGTCGCTGGTCGACTGGAAGATCGAACCACGGCGGATCAGCTCCCGGCGGAGCTTCATCGCATTGGAGATGTTGCCGTTGTGCGCCACGGCGAATCCGCCGCTGGCCAGCTCTGCATAGAGCGGCTGGACGTTGCGCAGCGCCGTCTCTCCGGTGGTGGAGTAACGGACGTGGCCGCAGGCAACGGTACCCGGCAGCGCGCCGATCACGGCCTCGCTGTCGAAATTGCCGGCGACATGGCCCATTGCCTTCTTGGTGTGGAAATGGGTGCCGTCAAAGGAGGTGATGCCGGCGGCCTCCTGGCCGCGGTGTTGCAGGGCATGAAGCCCAAGCGCAACCAGGGCAGCAGCGCCATCGGAGCCGGAAACTCCAAAGATGCCGCACTCCTCGTGCAGATGGTCGTCGTCGAAAGGATTGGTGGTCAGCATGGCGGTGGGGGCTCGCGTCGTGCGCGGCCCATATAGCGCTTGTCTCGGATTTGTCATGGGGGGTGGAGCGATCGGAGCATCAATGGGTTGTTCGCACGCGAGAGGAGACCCGGCGATGGCCAAGGATCATGGCGCGCAGATCAAGGACGATGCGCTCTACGAGGAGCTGCGCAAGAAGGGCGAATCGAAGGAAAAGGCGGCGCGGATCGCCAACGCCAAGGCGAACGGATCGCTGGATCACCGCGGCGACAGGCTGGAGGATCGCACCAAGGACGACCTCTACGAAGAGGCGCAGGAGATCGGGATCGAGGGGCGATCCAAGATGAACAAGGCCGAGCTGGTGGATGCCATTCGCAACCATAAGTGAGGGCGGACAAGCGGGCTGGCGATTCGCACCGCCGCGCGGATAACAATGCGGCATGACCGATGCGCGCGAACAGGGCCTGGCCCTTGACCCGAAATATGACTCCGCAGGGCTGGTGACCGCCGTTGTCACCGATGCGAACAGCGGCGAGATGTTGATGGTCGCGCATATGAATGCGGAGGCATTGGCGGCGACTCGGGAGACTGGCAAGGCGACCTTCTGGTCGCGCAGCCGCCAGGCGTTGTGGGTGAAGGGCGAAACCTCCGGTCACGTTCTGACCGTGCGCGAGTTGCGCGTGGATTGTGACCAGGACGCGATATGGGTCATCGCCGAGCCCGCTGGCCCCGCCTGTCACACGGGCGCGCGGTCCTGCTTCTATCGCCGGATCGTATCGGGCGGGCTGGAGCGCGTTGATTGAGGGCAGGGCAGATGCGCGGCACAGTCGCGCTGGCGATCGGATTGGTGCTGGCCGGATGCGGGCAACAGGAGCGCAAGGCGTCGCCCGATGATGCCCCGGGAGCGGGCCTAGAGGAGGCGGCAATCCGCGCTGGCATCGTGATCGATCCGGCGAGGCGCGATCCTGTCGGCGCCTTCGGGTCGGCCACCGACAAGATCTGCATCGTTCCGCAGGGTGACAATTATCGGGTGGGCGCGAGTGTCGATTATGGCGATCGGCAAAGCTGTGTCGCGCGCGGCATTGCGACCGGACGCGACCGGCTGCGGCTGACGTTCGGGGAGGAATGCACCTTCGAGGCGGAATTCGACGGCGCGCGCATCACCTTTCCCGCAACCCTGCCGCGAGCATGCGACAGCCGGTGCACCGGCCGCGCGACGCTGACCGCGGTAAACGCCGGTAGGCTGAGCAGCGCCGAGGCCGAGGCCCGCGCCATGCGCGGGCCGGACGGGCAGCCGCTTTGCGGTTGACGTTCACGTAAGCGGAACGTACTGGCGCCGGCATGTCGATTGCTGGCGTCTTTGACTCGCTTCCGCCCCGAACGGATCGCTCCCATTTCAGTATCAGTGATCTCGCGGCGGAGTTCGACGTGACGCCGCGCGCCCTGCGCTTCTATGAGGACGAGGGACTGATCGCGCCGGAGCGGCGGGGCACGGCTCGCATCTATTCGCATCGCGATCGCGCGCGGCTCGCCTGGATCCTGCGGGGGAAGCGCGTCGGCTTCAGCCTGGCCGAAATTCGCGAGATGATCGACCTGTATGACATCGGCGACGGGCGACACACCCAGCGCGCGGTGACCATTGCGCGCTGCCGTGCCCGGATCGATGCGCTGACCGCGCAAAAGGCGGACATCGATGCGGCGATCGCCGAACTCGAAGATTTCGTTTCCCTGATCGACTATCCCGAACACAAGGACTGAGCCTTCATGCCGCAATATACCCCGCCAGTGCGCGACACCCGCTTCGTCCTGGAGCATGTCGTTGGCCTGTCGCGCCACGCCAACGTCCCCGGTTTCGCCGCCGCTACGCCCGATACGGTGGATGCCGTTCTGGAGGAGGGTGGCCGCTTCGTTGCCGAGGTGCTGTTCCCGATCAACCAGTCCGGCGATCAGGAAGGCTGCACGCGGCATGAGGACGGATCGGTGACGACGCCGGCCGGTTTCAAGGAAGCGTACAAGCAGTTCGTGGAATCCGGCTGGGGAACGCTTTCCGCGCCGGAGCAGTTCGGCGGCCAGGGGATGCCGCACGTCATTTCCACGGCGTTCCAGGAATATATGATCTCCGCCAATATGGCGTTCGCCATGTATCCCGGCCTTGCCCATGGCGCGATCGCGGCACTGGTCGCGAAGGGATCGCCCGAGCAGCAGGAAAAGTATCTGCCCAAGATGGTGTCGGGCGAGTGGGGCGGCACCATGAACCTGACGGAGCCGCAGTGCGGCACCGACCTGGGCCTGATCCGCACTCGCGCCGAGCCGCAGGGGGATGGCTCCTACAAGATCACCGGCACCAAGATCTTCATTTCAGCCGGTGAGCATGACCTGACCGACAATATCATCCACCTCGTCCTGGCGAAGACGCCGGGCGCGCCGGACAGCTCAAAGGGCATCAGCCTGTTCGTGGTGCCAAAGGTGATGGTGAACGACGATGGCTCGCTGGGTGAGCGCAATGCCGTTTCCTGCGGCTCGATCGAGCACAAGATGGGTATTCACGGCAACGCCACCTGCGTCCTTAACTATGACGGGGCGACCGGCTGGCTGGTCGGCGAGGAGATGAAGGGCCTTGCCGCAATGTTCATCATGATGAACGCGGCGCGCCTGGGTGTCGGCCTGCAGGGCCTGGCGGTCGGTGAGACGGCGTTCCAGAACGCGGTGCAATATGCCGAGGATCGCCGCCAGGGCCGTGCGCTGACCGGTGCAGCCGAGCCCGAGGAAAAGGCGGACACGCTGTTCGTCCACCCGGACGTGCGCCGCATGCTGATGAACGGCAAGGCATGGCTGGAGGGCCTGCGCGCCTTGTGCCTGTGGGGCGCGCTTCAGGTGGATCTGGAGCATAATGCCGAGGACGAGGCGGCACGGCAGGAAGCGGCCGACCTGATCGGACTGCTGACCCCGGTGATCAAGGGCGTCGGCACCGACAAAGGCTATCAGATCGCGACCGATGCGCAGCAGGTGTATGGCGGCCATGGCTACATTCAGGAATGGGGCATGGAGCAATATGTGCGCGATGCCCGGATTGCGATGATCTACGAGGGCACCAACGGCGTGCAGGCGATGGACCTCGTCGGTCGCAAGCTGGCGATGAACGGTGGCCGTGCGATCCAGCTGTTCTTCAAGATCGTGGCGCAGGAATGCGCGGCGGCGAAGAGCGGGCCGGCGGCCGATCTCGCAACCCGGCTAGAGAAGGCACTGGGTGAGCTTCAGGCGGCGACCATGTGGTTCATGGGCAACATTTCCAACCCGAACAACATCGGCGCGGGCGCGGTGCCCTACATGCACCTGCTGGGCGTCGTGTCGGTCGGCCTGATGTGGTTGCGCATGGCGGTGGCCGCGGCGGCGCTGAAGGACGCGGGCGAGGGCGACGCCGCCTTCCTCGAGGCGAAACTGGTGACGGCGCGCTTCTTTGCGGAACGAGTGCTGCCGGAGGCCGGCGCCTATCGCCGCCAGATCGAAGGCGGGGCAGAGGCACTGATGGCACTGCCGCCGGAAATGTTCCGCGCGGCCTGATCGCCGCGCACAGGATCGTTCGGGTCGAGCGATCCGGTAATTGACTGGTTAACCATGCCGGGGAGCGTTCGCGCTTTCCGGCATGGTCTTTTTCGTTTGGCCAACGATCCGCGCTTGATCGCTCGATTCAGCGAGGTGTGCCGTTTGAACCGGGTACCTGCCCGCGCGAGACACCTGCTAATTTCCATCACGCCGGCCTCATCACCGCAACCTACGCTTCGGAAGCCTCAAGCCATTGAGTTTGGGGGAACAGTGAATCTCGGCACGAGGCTGGAATGACGGGCTTGTGAGGTAAGCAAAGGGGCTTCGAACGGCGCCGCTTTGCCCGAGAGGCGGATAAACCGGCGGGATCAGCCTCCAGCTCGCGGCGGCAGCGGCCCTTCAAATTTCGCCGGCCCGCTACGGCTTCGATCTCTAATCAACCCCGGCCGCATTGCCCGGCACTGGTTCAGCCATGTCTCCCTTGCGGCGTATGCCGTCGAGCTCGGCAGGGCCGCGGGCGTTGTCGCGCGGGACGGGGGCGGCGCGGAGGGCGAGGCGCTTCATGCAGGGCGAGCGCGTCTTGAACTCGTCGCAATTCCACAAGGCGCGTTCGAGATTGCTACCGCGATCGCGGATGTAGCTGAACGACATGGCGTTCATCTGCTCGGGCGTGAGGGGCAGGGTGAAGGCCATGGCATCCGGCTCCGTCCAGCCCATGAACTTGCAGCGCGCCCGATCACCACAGGAGGCTATCGCCATGCCGTGAAAGGTATCCGCCTGCGCTGGATTGAGCATCGTCAGGAACGTGTCGCGATCGCCGGCTAGCGGCGCGGGCGTGCGGCCGAAGAAGGGGACCGTCTCGGCAAGCTGACTTTCATCAGCCAGCGGATCGCCGCCGCGATGATGTTCGGAAATCGCGGCGAGCTGGGTGATCGTGGCTTCGCCGGGCTGCTGGCCACGGTTGAAGGCAGGGCCGGTGCCCCACCAGCCCTCCCAGCGGAAAAACAGATGCGTATGGACCTCGGCAATCTTGTCGAGGCTTGAGCTCCAATACGGCACCACCCAATCGGTGTGGTAGTGCGTTGCCCAGCCGACCGGCTTGTACACCGCGCCGCGCAGGGCCTTGGTCGCGATCTCCCGCGCGCGAGTCCAGGCGACC
>NZ_LSKH01000209.1:0-1312 GCF_001557395.1 Sphingomonas sp. CCH5-D11
GGAACAGGCTGACGGCGCGCTGGTCGCGGCCGATGATCGCCGCTCATGACCGCAAATGGCGGCCGGATCGCGCCATATCGACACGGCTGCCGGCCGCGCGTGCTCTTGTCCTCGCGGTGAAGCTGAACGACACTATCGGCTGATTGCGACGAGGCGCCGGCGGCTTGACGGCACCTCGCCGTGCCCCTCACCCTCGCGCGTACGTGTGAGACTTCCTAGTTAGGCGCCAATGCAACTCGTCATCGTCGAATCGCCCGCCAAGGCGAAGACCATCGAAAAGTACCTGGGCTCGGACTATCGCGTCCTTGCGAGCTACGGTCACGTTCGCGACCTGCCGGCGAAGGATGGCTCGGTTGATCCCGATGCCGGCTTCACGATGGAATGGGAAAATTACGCCGACAAGGCGAAGCAGCTGAAGGCGATCGCCGATCTCGCCAAGGATGCCGATCGCCTGATCCTCGCCACCGACCCTGATCGCGAGGGCGAGGCGATTTCATGGCACGTGCAGGAGGTTCTGGCCAAGCGCCGTGCGCTGCCCAAGAAGGTCGATCGCGTGACCTTCAACGCCATCACCAAGCCTGCGGTGACGCAGGCGATGGCCAATCCGCGTGAACTCGACACCGACCTGATCGACGCTTATCGCGCCCGCCGCGCGCTCGACTATCTCGTCGGCTTTACCCTCTCGCCGGTGCTGTGGCGCAAGCTGCCCGGCGCCAAGTCGGCGGGGCGCGTCCAGTCGGTCGCGCTTCGCCTGATCGTCGATCGCGAGCGTGAGATCGAGGCGTTCCGCGCACAGGAATATTGGTCCGTCACTGCCGCCATGGAGCAGGACGGCACGCCCTTCACCGCGCGGCTGGTGCAATGGGACGGCAAGAAGCTCGATCGCCTTTCGATCGGCAATGAGGGCGACGCGCTGAAGGCCAAGGCCGCGGTCGAGGCCGGCCGCTTCGCCGTCGAGCGCGTCGAGACCAAGCCCGCAACGCGCAATCCGCCGCCCCCCTTCGCCACTTCGACGCTGCAGCAGGAGGCGGCGCGCAAGCTCGGCTTCTCCGCCGATCACACGATGCGGATCGCGCAGCAGCTCTACGAGGATGGCGCGATCACCTATATGCGGACGGACGGCGTGCAGATGGACGGCAGCGCCATCGATGCCGCACGCGGCGCGATCGCCAACCGCTATGACGCGAGCTATGTCCCGGATCGCCCACGCCAATATCAGACCAAGGCGAAGAATGCGCAGGAAGCGCACGAGGCGATCCGCCCGACCGATTTCAGCCGCGATCGCGTCGGCTCGGGCGACCACGCCCGCCTC
>NZ_LSKH01000210.1:0-4940 GCF_001557395.1 Sphingomonas sp. CCH5-D11
CTATACGCCAGGAACGCGCCCGCTGCTGCCGGCACCGCCAGTGGCGATCGTCGCCTGGGTGCTGCTGCTGGCCGCCACCGCCTCAGTCGTGCTTGTGCCATGGGAACGATTCCTGACGCTCATCTATATCAGCGTCGTCGGCCTCATCGTGTCGCTCGCCTTCGTCTATCTCTCCGCGCCCGACCTCGCGCTTACCCAGATTTCGGTAGAGACCGTCACGATCCTGCTGCTGCTGCTGGCGCTCAACCTGCTGCCGAAGCAGCCCGTGCAGCTGACGAGCAGGATCGAGCGGATCCGCAACGTGGTGCTCGGGCTGGCGGGCGGGGCGGCAAGCGGCCTTGCGGCCTGGGCGGTGATGACGCGCGAGCCGCGCAACCCGATCTCCTCCTATCACTGGGCGAACAGCTATTCGGGCGGGGGCGGAAAGAATGTGGTGAACGTCACGCTGGTGGACTTCCGCGCCTTCGACACATTCGGTGAGATCACGGTGCTGGGCATCGCCGCGCTGACCATCTTTGCCTTGCTTCAGCCAGCCGCTCGGGGCGTCTCCGGGCAGAGGTTGCGGGAGTGGGTGGCAGACTTGCCGCGCTCGCCGGAACGCCACCCGATGATGTTCGCGGTCGCCGCGCGCCTGTTGCTGCCGCTGGCGATGGTGGTCGGCCTTTATATCTTCCTGCGCGGCCACAACTCACCGGGCGGCGGCTTCATCGCCGGGCTGATCTTCTCCATCGCGCTGCTCATGCAATATATGGCATCCGGCTTCGAATGGGCGGATCAGCGGCGGCAGATCGATGAGCATGCGCTGATCGGCTTCGGCGTGATCATCGCTGCGCTCACCGGCGTCGGCTCGCTGTGGTTCGGCGCACCCTTGTTCACCAGTGCCTTTGGCCATGTAACCTTGCCCATAGTCGGCGAATTCGAACTGGCCACCGCCATGCTGTTCGACATCGGCGTTGCCCTGGCGGTGATCGGTGCGGTGATGCTGGCGCTCGCCGAACTCAGCCACATCGCGCAGCGCGCCCATAAGGAGTCGTTCGAGGATGACGGCCCGATGGACGTCGATCCCGCGAAGCTCCGGGAGGCGCGGCCATGAGCATCGAATTCCTCGTCGCGACCGCGATCGGCGCGCTCACTGCCGCCGGCATCTACCTTTGCCTGCGGGCGCGCACCTTCCCGGTGGTCATCGGCCTTGCCATGATGTCCTACGCGATCAACCTGTTCCTGTTCGCGATGGGGCGTCTTGTGGTCGGCCGCCCGCCGATCTTCGAGAAGAATGCCGCTGTTTATACCGATCCGCTGCCGCAGGCGCTCGTGCTGACAGCGATCGTGATCTCCTTCGGCATGACGGCGCTCGCACTGGTGCTGGCGCTGCGCACGTTTCTTGAGACCGGCACCGATCAGGTTGATGGCAAGCCCGATCCCGATCTGCTCGAGCGGGAAAACCGCCAATGAGCGCGTTGATAGCGGCGCCGGTGCTGCTCCCGGCCTTTGCCGGAACCACGGCCCTGCTGTTCCGACAGCGCCGGCGCTGGATCGGCGCGGCGGTATCGATCGGTGCGACGGCCAGCCTGCTGCTGCTCGCAATAATGCTGATGGTCAAAGCCGGCTCGGGGCAAGTGTCGGCCTATGCCCTGGGTGACTGGCCGGCGCCATTCGGCATTGTGCTGGTGCTCGATCGGCTTGCTGCAATGATGCTCGTGCTGACGGCGGCGCTGGGGCTGGCGGTCAGCGTACATGCGACGCTTACTGCGCTCGACCGGCGTGGCTGGCACTTCCACCCGCTGTTCCAGTTTCAGCTGCTCGGCATCAATGGCGCGTTCCTGACAGGCGACCTGTTCAACCTGTTCGTATTCTTCGAGGTGCTGCTGATCGCCTCGTATGGCCTGCTTCTGCACGGGCAGGGCGCGCGCCGCCTGACGGCCGGCGTGCAATATGTGATCGTCAACCTCGTCGGATCGACGCTGTTCCTGATCGCGCTGGGGCTGCTGTACGGCATCACCGGGACGCTCAACATGGCCGACATGGCTGTGCGCGGCACGACGCTGTTGCCGGGCGATCAAGGGCTGTTCCGGGCCGGCGGCATGTTGCTCATGGCGGTGTTCGCGCTGAAGGCGGCGCTGCTGCCGCTCCATCTGTGGTTGCCACGCGCCTACGCCGGGGCCGCGCCAGCCGTGGCTGCGTTGTTCGCAATCATGACCAAGGTAGGCGCCTATGCGATCATCCGCACTGGCCCGCTGATCTTCGCCGGCGCGGCGGGGCGGTACATGGTTCCTGCCGCGCTTGGCACGATGTTCCTTGGGTTTGCGGGCTTTCTCGCGGCGCGGCACCTGAGGTCGATGGTGGCTTTCGGCCTGATCGGCTCGACCGCGATCCTGCTGGTGGCGGCTGCGCTGTTCGAGGAAAGCGCCATGGCGGCGGCGCTATATTATCTGCCGCACACGACGCTGGCGGCGGCGCTGTTGTTCCTTGTCACCGACCTCGTCATCCGCTGGCGCGGGACGGAGGGCGACGCGATCGTCAGCACGGCGGGCTACGGCGGCCGGCAATTGCTGGCGTTCCTGTTTATCGCCGGCGGCGTGGCGCTGGCCGGGCTGCCGCCGCTGTCGGGCTTTATCGGCAAGCTCCTGATTCTGGATGCCGCGCTCGCCTCGCCATGGTGGCCAGCCATATGGGCGGTGATCCTGGGCACGAGCCTTGTCGCGGTGATCGGGCTCGCGCGCGCGGGCAGCACATTATTCTGGAAGCCGGTGGCGAGTGAGCAGCCCGCGCCGAGCCAGCGCCGGATCAATCCGGCGGAAGCGGCCCCAGCCGCGTTCCTGCTGGTACTACTGGGATTGCTGACCATCGCTGCCGGTCCAGTGACGGCGTATACGGAGGCGGCGAGCAGGCAGATCTTTGATTCCGCCGATTACATCCGCGCGGTCCTGCCGTCGCTGGGGGGAGCGGGACGGTGAAGCGCATCCTTCCCCATCCCGGCCTCAGCGCGCTGCTTCTGCTGATCTGGCTGCTGATGCTCAACGCGCTGAGCATGGGCGGGCTGGTACTCGGCAGTATCTTCGCGATCGTGATCCCACTCTTCACCGCGGCGTTCTGGCCCGATCGGCCGTTGATGAAATGGGGGCTGCCGCTACTTGGCTTTCTCCTGCTCGTGCTGCGCGACATCGTCGTTGCCAACTTCCATGTGGCGCGCCTGATCCTGTTTCGTCGCAACGCGGAGCTGCGGACCGCCTGGCTGTCGATCCCGCTGGACCTGCGGTCGGCGGAAGCGATCACCCTGCTTGCGGGCACGATCAGCCTAACGCCCGGAACGGTATCGGCCGACATTTCCACCGATGGGCGGTTTCTCCTCGTCCATGCGCTGGACGTTGCCGATCCGGAGGCCGAAATCGCGAACATCAAGTCTCGGTACGAAAGGCGATTGATGGAGATCTTCAAATGATCGCCATCGCGCTTGCCATCGCAATGGCCTGTATCGCCGCGGCGATGTTGCTCAACCTGCTGCGGCTGTTCCGCGGGCCGACCGCTGCCGATCGCATCCTGGCGCTGGATACGATGGTGATCAACGCGATCGCGTTCATCATCCTGTTCGGGATCAAGGAAAGAACGACGAGCTATTTCGAAGCGGCATTGCTGCTCGCGATGGTCGGCTTCGTGGGAACAGCCGCCTATTCCAAGTTCCTGTTGCGCGGGGATGTCGTGGAATGACCGGCCTCGCCGTTCTTGCCGATGCGCTGATCGCCGGGCTGCTCCTGATGGGCGGTGCCTTTGCGCTGATCGGAAGCTGGGGACTGGCGAAGTTGCCGGTGCTGATGAGCCGGCTGCACGGGCCGACCAAGGCCACCACCCTGGGCGTCGGAAGCTGCCTGATGGCCTCGATGATCTATTTTCCGGTCCATAGCGGCACTTGGACGGCGCATGAGCTGCTGATTACTTTGTTCCTGTTCCTCACCGCTCCCATCTCGGCCAATCTGATCGCCAAAGCTTATCTTCATGGTTGCCGGACCGAGGACGGGAAAGGCGCGCCGGAGGTGGAGGGCATGCCTGCTCCGCCATCAGGCGAGGCTGATTGGGCGACCTTCGGCCACGACGGGGAGCGATAGTCCGCCGGACGCTTCCTGCGCCCGACCTCCCACTATGCCGCGCTGTCGATCCCGAGCTCGCTGAGCTTCCGATATAGGGTGGAGCGCCCAATGCCGAGCCGCCGCGCCACTTCCGTCATCCGCCCACGATAATGGCCGATCGCAAGCCGGATCACATCCGCCTCGATCTCATGCAGCGCGCGAAGATTGCCGTCCGGGTGGAACAGCGTCACGCCGCCCGATGTGGACATAGGCTGCGGCTGTGGCGAGCGTGCGCGGCGCGCGTTGAGGGTGGCGATCTGCGGGAAATCGGCGCGGGTCAGGGCATCGCCCTCGCAAAGCACCGCCGCACGGAACAGCGCATTCTGCAGCTGCCTGACATTCCCGGGCCAGTCATAATCGACCAGCAGCGCCAGCGCATCGTCGGTGATGCCAAGCTGTCGCAATCCCGGCTGCAAAGCGATCCTGGCGAGCAGATGCCGCGCCAGTGCCGGAATGTCCTGCGCCCGGTCGCGCAATGGCGGGATCGTCACCGGTACGACGTTGAGGCGAAAGAAAAGCTCCTCGCGAAAACGACCGGCTTCCACCTCCTCGACAAGTCGCTTGTTGGTGGCGGCGATGACGCGCACGTCGACCTCGCGCGCGTGCCGTCCGCCCTGCGGCAGGATCAATCCGGATTGCAGCGCATCGTGAAGCCGATCCTGCGTCTCTAGCGGCATTTCCGCGATTTCATCGATGAACAGCGTGCCGCCATCCGCTTCGACAAACTTGCCCACTTTCCGATCAAAGGCGCCCGGGAAGGCGCCCGGCTCATGGCCGAACAGCTCGCTGTCGATCAGATTGGCCGGCAGGGTGCTGCAA
>NZ_LSKH01000211.1:0-3073 GCF_001557395.1 Sphingomonas sp. CCH5-D11
TGTAAACGCTCGCGCTAAATGGCGGCGTTCTGATCGCGCTATTTGTCAGTTGCCGGGTCCGATGACGAGGCAATCGCGCGCGGCCTGAACGATGTCAGCGGTGACCTCCTCGACGCGGTTGAGGGTCATGATCCGCCGCATCTGCGCGAACAGGCGCTCCATGAGCCGGAAGTTGCCGCGCGTGATGCGGATCACGGCTGCCTGCGCTTCGATCGCGTCGAGTTGGGCCGGGTCGAAGCTGATCCCGAAATCGCCGGCGTGGGTCGCGAGCAGCAGCCGCATTTCGGTCTCGGTAAGCGGTTTGAACTCGTGGACGAAGCCGATCCGCGAGTAGAGCTGGGCATAGCGGGCGAGGCGCTTCTCCAAGCCCGGCATACCCATCAGGATCAGCCCGAAGCCGTGGCGATCGGCCATGTCGCGGAGATGTTCGAGCGACTTTATGGTCAGGCGGTCGGCCTCGTCGACGATGACGAGGGGGCAGGCGATGCGGGCGGCGTCATGGGTGATTTCGTCCTGCGAGCCGCCCGCGACCGTCAGCCGGGCATAGCCCAGCTTAATGAGGTTGAGGCCCAACACCGCGTCGATCGTCTTGGGCGTGTTGCTGACCGACACGGTGTAGAAGACGGCGCGGCAGCGAGCGACCTTTTCGCCAAGGAGCGCGGCAATGGGACGGAGCGCGGCATATTCCCCCAGGTCGGGGAAGCTGGAAAACTCGCGCGCCGATCGCGTCTTTCCGACGCCCGGCCGGCCATGACACACGCCGATATAGCGGTAGTGCGCGCAGGCTTCGGCAAACTCGACGAACCGGGCATGTTCGCGGGTCGCCAGGAACGGCTGCTCGACCAGGAACTCAATCGTCAGCGGCGTAGAGCCGGAGCCCTCGGTAGGTGGTGGGCCGGGAAGCCGTATCCTCTTGGTCGCCATCGAAGGTCTCCGTGGGGGCAGGCACCTGCTTGTCGCGCTCCTTCGCGCCGCGCCGGGCGCGCTGGATCGCGCGCAACGACGGGTGCCCAGCGTGCTCGGAGCTGAGCGCACGGCAGACGAACCGGCCCTGGTGGTAGACGTGGATCTCGGTCAGGTCGCGGGGGTCATAGACCGCCTCGACCTGCTCGCCGACGAAGGCCGCGAGCGTGGGTTCGACATAGCGCCTGCCCATCAGACGGATGCCGTCGCGCAGCACTTTACGGGGCTTGGGCACGTGCACGAGCAGCATGTCGAGCTGTTCAAGGCTGTCGGGCATTGCGGGCAGGAACCCGCCCTTCTGCCAGCGCGTGATCGGCGGTTCGCCGGTGCTGCCATGCGGGCGACGATGATAGACGCCGCACACGAACGCCTCGAAGCGGGCGCGCAGCTCGTCGAGCGTGAGCACTGGCGCCGACAGCGGCTTGCCCGCGATCAGGTGGCCGGGCAGGTCGGGCAGGAACATGTCGTTGATGGTGCGGAACAGCCGCTCGATCTTGCCGCGCCCGCGAGGACGCCCCGGCAGCGAATGGATGAGGCGGATTTTGAGGGCGATGCACGCCTGCTCGATATGCTCGGAGATGAAATCCGAGCCGTTGTCGACGTAAAGCTGTTCGGGAATGCCGCTGACGATCCATTCGGGATTGGGCTTGCGCCAGATCGCCTGCCGCAAGGCGAGCGCCGTGTTGAGGGCACTGGGGGCATCGAGGCTGAGGAAGTAACCGGCGATGGCTCGGCTGTGATCGTCAACGATGACGGTCAGCCAAGGACGCACCGGGGTTCCGGCATCATCGAGCACGAGAATGTCGAGAACGGTATGATCGGCCTGCCACATCTCGTTCGAGGTCGCGGCTTCGCGCCGATGCACTAGCTCGTGCTGGTCGCGGTAGACGGCCGGATCGGAGGCTGCGGCGATCTGGCTTGCCGGTATCGCCCTGACGACACGCGCGACGGCCGCATAGCTGGGGGTTCGGTGTCCATGCGCGATGGCGAGTTCCTGCACCTTTCGGTGAATGGCGGCGACCGGGGGTCGCGGGCGCTTGGTGGCGAGAGTGCGGGTCAGTTCGACCAGATGTTCCGGCAGGTGCAGCCTGCCCCGATCGTTGCGCGGCAGACGCGCGAGACCGGCAAGTCCTTCGGCACGGTAGCGCCCGAGCCAGCGCTGCAACGTCCGCTCGCTCAGCGTGCCGGTGCGGGCGAGGTCCGCGAGCGGGATGCCATCGGCGAGGTGCGGTTCAAGGACGCGGTAGCGCTCGATCGCCAGCGGCGGGACAAGCGCCGGATGCGTCACCGCCGACGGTCCGTGTCGCAGGTAAGGAAAACGGAGATTTGCCTGCCCATCGCCATGCGAGTCCGCTCGCGTTGCCAAACCGGCCTGTTCGACGTAAATCTACCCGGTAAAGAAAACTAGGGCAACATAGACCTGCCGACGACGACTTTCTTCCCAAACCGCGCCCGATCGGGGCGCCACCGGCCCTACGCATGAAAATCGGTTACGCCCGCGTATCGACCGCCGAGCAGAACCTGGACCTCCAGCGTGATGCGCTGAAGGCTGCCGGCTGCGAGAAGGTCATCACCGACAAGGCCTCCGGGGCGACTGCCGCTCGCCCTGGATTGGAAAAGGTGAAGGAGCTGCTTCGCGCCGGCGACACACTGGTGGTCTGGCGCCTCGACAGGCTCGGCCGCTCGCTCCGTGATCTGATCGGATGGATGACCTACCTCGACGAGGAAAAGGTCGGGCTGCTGAGCCTGCACGAGGCGATCGACACGACCACCACGTCGGGCAAGCTTACCTTCCACCTGTTCGGGGCATTGGCGGAGTTCGAGCGCAACCTGATCCGCGAGCGGACCCAGGCCGGTCTCACCGCAGCCCGCGCTCGCGGCAAGAAGGGTGGCCGGCCGGCCGCACTCGGCAAGGACAAGCGCGACCTGGCCGTCAGGCTCTACCACGAGAACACGATGCCGATCGCCAAGATTTGCTCGATGCTCGGCATCTCCAAGCCAACACTCTACGCCTATGTGCGATCGGCCGAGACCAAGCCGGTAGCCGCGTAGCGACGCTCGCCGACAAATAGCGCGATCAGAATGCCGCCACTTAGCGCGAGCGTTTACA
>NZ_LSKH01000212.1:0-27459 GCF_001557395.1 Sphingomonas sp. CCH5-D11
GCTGAAGGAATTCTATCGCGCACGCGGCTATTGGCCGCTGTGGATCGTCGGAGAAGCGCCCGGTCCACAAGCGAGGGCGCTGGTCGACGTGATCGAGACGGTTGAGGTGGATGGCCTGGATCCGGATCGATATTCGCCGGATCGCCTGCGGCGATACATCGAAGCGGCGGAAGGCGGTGACCTTCGCGCGCTTGCCCATCTCGAACTCGCGCTGAGCGGCGCGCTGGCGGATCTGGTGCGCGACATGCGCGAGACGCGGATCGAGATCAGCTACCTCGAGGAATCGTTGGAGCCGACCCGAGCCAAACCGGATGCCATTCTGCGCCGCGCTGCGCTGGCCAAGTCCACGCTGGACTATATTCGCAACCTTGGCTGGATGAGCCCGCTTTACACGCAGCTTCGCGAGGCGTTGCTGAGTGCCGATCCTGACATGGGCGACGCGAATGTTCGGGTGCCTGGCGGACCGCTTTTGAAACCCGGCATGACTGGCGAGCGGGTGCTGCTGTTGCGGGCGCGGCTGGGTCTGCCGGACGGCGACCAGTATGACGATGCGCTGCGCGCGCGGGTGCGACGGTTTCAATCCGCGCACGGGCTGCCGGTCGACGGGATCGCCGGCGCTCGGACGATCACGGCGCTCAACGGCGGCTCGGGACGGCCAATGGTGGATCGGCGGGAAGTCCTGCGGCTGAACTTGGAACGTGCGCGCCTGCTACCCGACGCCTGGACCCGCCACATCGTAGTCGATGCCGCCGCCGCCAGGCTTTGGTATTATGACAGCGGTGCCGAGCAGGGGACGATGCGGGTCGTGGCCGGCACGCCCGAGACGCAGACGCCGATGATGGCCGGCATGGTGCGTTATGCCACGCTCAATCCTTATTGGAACGTGCCGGTCGATCTGGTGCGCAAGCGGATCGCACCCAAGGTGCTGGCGGGCGTATCGCTGGAGCGGCAGGGGTATGAGGCGCTGTCCGACTGGACTGCGGAGGCGCGCGTGATCCCCGCATCGACCATCGACTGGCGGGGCGTGGAGGCAGGAACGGTCGAGCCTCGTGTGCGCGAGCTTCCCGGCCGGGGCAATTCGATGGGTTCGGTGAAGTTCATGTTCCCGAACGACCTTGGCATCTACCTGCACGATACGCCGCAGAAGAAGCTGTTTTCCAAGCCGGATCGGCACTTTTCCAACGGGTGCGTGCGGCTGGAGGATGCGGGGCGGCTGGGCAAATGGCTGTTCAACCAGCCGCTGAAACCCGACAGCTCCGCGCCGGAGCAGCATGTGCCGGTGCCAGATCCGGTCCCGGTCTATCTGATGTATTTCACCGCCAGCCCGGATGGGGGCGGGGTGAAATATGTTTCCGACGTATACGGTCGCGATCGGCCGGCGTTGCAGCACCTGGCGAGCCGCTGAGGCATCAAAGGCCGGGAGCGATGAAACAGGTTTGGCAAGGTGCTGAACCTGCCAGCAGTTCTCGTCGTCATTAACCACAGCTCAACCATCCTCAGGCATTGCACGATACGCACTGCTATGGGGCTGCACACAGATGGCGAATACGAACGGCGCGGTTGACGTTGCGATCATCGGCGCAGGGCCGGCGGGCCTCACGGCAGCGTATCTGCTCGGCAAGGCCGGCTATTCAGTAACGGTGATCGAGAAAGATCCGCGTTATGTCGGCGGGATCAGCCGCACGGTCGAGCATAATGGGTACCGCTTCGACATCGGCGGGCATCGCTTCTTTTCGAAGTCCCAGGAAGTGGTCGATCTCTGGAACGAGATCCTTCCGAACGACTTTATCGAGCGGCCGCGGATGAGCCGGATCTATTACGAGGGCAAGTTCTACAGCTATCCGCTGCGCGCGTTTGAGGCGCTGTGGAACCTCGGCATCTTCCGTTCGGCACTGTGCATGGCGAGCTTCGCCAAGGCGAAGCTGCTGCCGAACCGCAAGGTGAAAAGCTTCGAGGACTGGACGGTCAATGCGTTCGGCTGGAAGCTGTATTCGATCTTCTTCAAGACCTACACCGAGAAGGTGTGGGGCATGCCGTGTGACGAGATGAGCGCGGACTGGGCGGCGCAACGGATCAAGGGCCTGTCGCTTTGGGGCGCGGTTACGGACGGGCTGAAGCGTAGCCTCGGCCTCAACAAGCGCCCGAACGACGGCATGGCGGTGAAGACGCTGCTGGAAAGCTTCCGCTATCCGCGGCTTGGCCCGGGCATGATGTGGGAAGCCGCGCGTGATCTGGTGATCGGTCATGGCAATGGCGTGCTGATGGGGCACAAGCTGAAGCAGCTCGCCTTCAACGACGTGACGCAGCAATGGACGGTCACGGCGATCGATCAGGACGGCGAGCCGGTAACAATTCGCGCCGCTCATGTGATTTCATCCGCGCCGATGCGCGAACTGGCGAGCCGGCTCCATCCGCTGCCGGCGACGCTGCCAGAAGCCGCGAACCTCAAATATCGTGACTTCCTGACCGTGGCGCTGATGATCCGCTCGCCGGATCTCTTTCCAGACAATTGGATCTACATCCATGATTCCAAGGTGAAGGTGGGGCGGGTCCAGAACTTCCGCTCCTGGTCGCCGGAGATGGTGCCGGATCCCGACTTGGCGTGTGTTGGCCTGGAATATTTCTGCTTCGAGGGGGACGGGCTGTGGGCGTCCAGCGACGACGAACTGGTCGCGCTTGCAACGCGCGAGATGGCGCAGCTCGGCCTGTGCCGCGAGGACCAGGTCGTCGGCGGCACGGTCGTGCGACAGGAAAAGGCCTATCCGGTCTATGACGAACATTATGCCGCCAACGTCGAGATGATGCGGCAGGAGATCGAGGCGCGCTATCCGACGCTTCACTGCGTCGGGCGCAATGGCATGCACCGTTACAACAACCAGGATCATGCGATGATGACCGCCATGCTGACGGTCCGCAACATCGAGGCCGGCGCGCGCGTGTACGATATCTGGGCGGTCAACGAGGACGCCGAATATCACGAGAGCGGGCGCGAGGGAGAGCAAGCGGCGCTGGGCAGCCTGCGCGCGGTGCCGGAGCGGCTGAAGGCGGCCTGACGCGAGGGACGGCGAGGGGCGAAGCCAACGGCAGAGCGCTCGACTGTCCCGCGCGGGCGTTCTCGAAATGAAAAGATGACGCGTTGAGGCGCGGGGGACGCGATGAAACGGGCTTTGTCTAGCGCGCCGCAGAGCGGCGCGGCCGCTACCAGAGTGGCCGATGCCGGCATACTGCGGCCGGTCCTTGTGGCATGGGCGATCGCTGCGATTATCTTCGTGATGATCGGTGCGAAGGACATTCTGATCCTTCGCTTCAACGATCCAGATGATGCGATGCGGCTGCTGGAAGTGCGCGACTGGCTTGCCGGGCAGAGCTGGTGGGACGTTGCGCAGCACCGGTTCAATCACGGTGCCTTTCCCATGCACTGGTCTCGCCTAGTCGATCTTCCGCTAGCGGCGATGCTGGTGGCTACGACGCCTTTGCTGGGGGAGCCGGTGGCAATCCGGCTGACGGTGACGGTCGTGCCGCTGCTGACGCTGCTGGCAACCATGCTGCTCCTCGCCCAGATTACGCGCCGCACCGCTGGCTTCGAAGCGGCACGCTATGCCGCTTTGATCACGCCTTTGACCCTGCCGTTGATGATCCAACTGCGACCGTTGCGCATCGATCATCATGGTTGGCAGATCGTCCTGACACTAGGGGCGATCCTCTGTCTTCTCCGTCGACCGACATGGAGAAATGGCGCGCTTGCCGGGATGGCGCTGGCTGCACTGCTGACGATTTCTATTGAAGGCCTGCCCATAGCGGTGAGCATCGCCGGCGTTGCCGCGGCGGCCTGGGCCTGGCAGCCTGAGCGGAAGCCGTTCTTGCTGGCGCTGATGTGGAGCCTGGCAGGAGGCGCAGTTCTTCTCCACCTGCTGACGCGAGGACCGGGGTTTTTCGCGACGGCCTGCGATGCAATGTCGCCGGCATGGCTGGTGACGTTGAGCTTTGCTGCTTTGAGCACCACGATCGCGATGGTCGCGGGACGATCGGCGTTGATCTTCCGCCTAGCGGCGCTTGCAGCCGCAGGCGGGCTGACCGGCGCTGTGCTGTTCCTTTATGCACCGCAGTGCCTTGCCGGACCGTTCGCGACGCTTCCGCCACTCGCCTATGAATTCTGGTATCTGAACGTTCTGGAGGGCCGACCGGTCTGGGAGCAGCCATTTTACCAGGCGTTCGTGACCATGGCAGTGCCGGTGGTCGGAGTGGTCGCCACCGCCGCAGGCCTGGGCAAGGCGGATGATGAGTGCAGGCCACGTTGGGCAATATTGCTCGTCCTGCTTGTTGCGGCCACCGCTGTAACGGTGTTCGTCGATCGTGCGGGAGCAACGGCCAATGCACTGGCAGTACCGGGCGTCGCCGCTATGCTGCTGGCCTTGCTGATCCGTGCCCGCCAACTGTCCAATGTCGGTCTGCAGGTAGTGGCAACGGCGGCAGCGTTGATCATTGCCTCGCCCGGTTACCTCGCCATTGCTGGCTTAGCTTGGAGCCGAAGCAGCGACCCGGCGTGGCAGGAGATTTCACGGCTGAGAGACGCCGGGCAGACGTGCGCGCAGATAAGCGACATCAGGCCGGTGGCCGAACTGCCGCCGAGCCTGCTGTTCTCACCGGTCGACATCGGACCGGAAATTGTTTCCACAACGCACCACCGCGCGATTGGTGCAGGCTATCATCGCTCTCCCGAGCCGATGACGCGGATCATCCGCACCTTCACGGGTACGCCATCACAGGCGCGGCAGATCATCTTCGCCAGCAAAGCGGACTATCTGGTGGTGTGCCCGGGGCTGGGCGAGCTTGATCACTATCGCGAACGCTTCCCCGACGGCTTGTGGGCGCGGCTGGAGCGTGGCGAGCGGTTTGCGTGGCTGGAGCCAGTTGTGGTGCGCGGGCCGGCGCAGGCATGGCGCGTCATTCGGCCCTTGCCCTTGGCGACACCCCGCCCGTAAGACGGTTTGATGGACCAATCGGGGGCGCCCCTTCGTTGGTGGCAGACGCGTACCTTTGTCGCGCTTGCCACGCTGATCTCCATCGTTCCGCTGCTGTGGCCGGAGATTCCGCCGCTGGTCGACCTGCCCGGGCATATGGGGCGGTATCGCGTGCAGCTGACGCCGCTGGACCAGGCGCCGTGGCTTGCCGACTGGTATAATTTCGAATGGTCGCTGATCGGCAATCTGGGCATCGACCTTCTGGTGGTGCCGTTTGCCGCGCTGTTCGGGCTGGAGCTTGGCGTCAAGCTGATCGTGATGACGATTCCCGCGCTGACCGCCGCAGGGTTGCTGTGGATCGCACGCGAGGTTCATGGACGCATCCCGCCCACCGCAATGTTCGCGCTGCCGCTGGCCTATAGCTATCCGTTCCAGTTCGGATTCGTGAACTTCTCCCTGTCGATGGGCGTGGCGCTCTGCCTCTTCGCCTTGTGGTTGCGCATGGCGCGTCTGCGCCGGATCGGCCTGCGCGCAATCGTCTTCGTGCCGCTCTCATGCCTGCTGTGGTTGTGCCACACCTTCGGCTGGGGGGTGCTGGGCGTACTCGCCTTCTCGGCCGAGATGATCCGCCAGCATGATGCGCGCAAGGATGCAGGATCGGGTCACTGGGTCGAAAGCTGGATCCGCGCGGGCCTGGGCTGCGTCCCGCTGGCGCTGCCGATGGTGCTGATGATCTTCTGGCGTTCCGGTGACCATGTTACCGGCCAGACGGCCGACTGGTTCAACTGGCAGGCGAAGGTCGCCTGGGTGATGATGGTCCTGCGCGACCGGTGGGAGTTCTGGGATGTGGCGTCGACCGCCGTGTTCCTGCTGGTGCTGTTTCGGGCCGTGCGCGACCCGGCGATCGAATATTCTCGCAACCTCGTCCTGTCCGCGCTGTTTCTCGCAGCAGTCTATCTGCTGCTGCCACGGATCGTATTCGGCTCGGCCTATGCCGACATGCGTCTTGCGCCATTCGTCGTCGCCTTCGCCTTGATCGCGATCCGGCCGCGGGTCGGCATGACCGTTCGCCACGCCGGTGTCGTCGCCCTGCTGGGCATGAGCTTCTTCCTGGCGCGAACGGCGAGCACGGCCGCCAGCTTCTGGCTGTTCGATCGCGATTACGACACCGAACTCGCCGCGCTGGACAAGGTGCCAGAGGGCGCGCGCCTGGTGTCCTTCGTGGGAACGAACTGCCGCAACGAATGGAAGATGAGCCGTCTAGAACATCTGCCCGCCATCGCGCTGGTACGGCGGCTGGCCTATACCAACGATCAATGGTCCATGCCGGGCGCGCAACTGCTGACGGCGAGATACAAGACTGCCGGCATGTTCGCGCATGATTCGTCGGAGATCGTGACGCCTGGCTGGTGCCCGCGCGAATGGTGGAAGCCGATCGACTTTTCCATCGCGCGCTTCCCGCGAGAGGCGTTTGATTATGTCTGGCTGATCCGCACGCCGCCGTTCAATCCGCGCTATGCCAGCGATTTGGACCGGATCTGGCGGTCTCCCACCGGAGCAAGCGCGCTGCTGACGGTGAACCGGAGCCGGCCGACGCCGCAGATCACCGACGAGGAACTGTACCCGCGTTGGTTCCTGGAACTGCGCGCCCGGCGGATTCGCGAACGCCAGCTGCAACTTCCGCCACCGCCAAGATCGTAGCAGCCTCACGAGAGCGTTGCGCCGCAAAATATTTGCTGCGACGCGGCACTTCTTCTTCAATCATGTGTTCAGACCCTCAAAGGGGAGGGGCGCACTTTGAAGGGAAGCGTGGCCGCGGGAGCGGCGGTGTTGATGTGCCTTTCGACGGCTGCAGAAGCCGACACCAACCACGGGGGGCAGATCTGGGGCAGCGTACAGGTTACTGCCCCGATTGCGGATGATGTGTTCCTGACCGCGGAAATGCAGCCGCGTTTCTCTACACGCAATGCTGCAACTGCGCCGATAACCATCATCCCCCCAATCGTTTCATGGCGGAAGAGCGAGTCGCTGATCCTGTCCGGTGGTTACCTTTACGCCTTTATCGATGGCGCACGGCTGCCGCACGACCTGCATGAGAGCCGCTTCTTTCAGCAGGCGTCCTATCGATTGGGCGTGATCGGGCGGTTGGGTATTCGCGCGCAGACCAGAGTGGAGCAGCGCCAGAGATCGACCGGCAAGGACTGGAACCTGCGCGTCGCGCAACAGATCCTGCTCGCCACGCCGCTGACCCGGAAGGAGAGCGGCGGTCCGGTAGGCGTGGTTTCGGCCGAGCTCTATTGGAACCTCACCGACGCGGACTGGGGTGCGCGCAAGGGATATGATGACCTTTGGACCTTTATCGGGGTACAATATCCGGTGTCGTCGACCACGGCGTTCGAGCTTGGCTACCTCAATCAGCGGCAGCGGCAGGTGAACGGCCAGGCGAACATGAACCACGCCGCCGTGATCGGCGTCTCGTTCCAACTCGCGGGCAAGATCGTGCCGCCGAAAGTGGTGCCCACGACCGGCCCAGGCCTGCAGCCGCTGCCGGATCGCGAACCTGTCCGCTAGCCTTAATCTCCCTTGCGAAAGGGGGTGAGCCGCTCGAGGAACTGCTGGTCCATCTCAACCGCTGCGCGTTCGCGCACGAGAAAGTCGGCCACCGCACGGCGGAAGCCCGGATTGGGGATGTAGTGCGCCGACCAGGTGGAAATTGGCGCATAGCCGCGGGTAAGCTTGTGCTCGCCCTGCGCGCCGGCCTCCACCGTCGTGAGGCCGCGCGCGATCGCAGCGTCGATGGCCTGATAATAGCAAAGCTCGAAATGAAGGAACGGGACCTCCTCGGTCGCGCCCCAATAGCGGCCATAGAGTGAATCCGCGCCAATCAGGTTCAGTGCGCCAGCGATCGGCTCACCGTTCCGCTCCGCCAGGATCAGCAGCAGGCGATCACCCATGCGCTCGCCTAGCAGGGGAAAGAAGGACCGCGTGAGATAGGGCCGGCCCCATTTGCGGCTGCCGGTATCCTGGTAGAAGGTCCAGAAGGCGTCCCACTCGCTCGTGCCGATCTCCGCGCCGGTCAGATGGCGGATCTCCAGCCCCTGGACGGCGGCCGCGCGCTCCTTGCGAATCGCCTTGCGCTTGCGGCTGGCGAGGGTGGCGAGGAAATCGTCGAACGTGCCGAACCCGTCATTGCGCCAGTGGAATTGCGTGCCCTCGCGGATCAGCCAGCCGGCAGCCTCAAAAGCGGGCACTTCCTCCGGTAACACGAAGGTGGCGTGGGCGGAGGACAGATCGTGCTGGTCGGTCATAGTCTCCAGCGCGGCGATCAACGCCGGGGCGGCCGCGGGATCGCGCAGCAGCAGGCGAGGGCCGGGCACGGGCGTAAACGGCGCGGCGATCTGAAGCTTCGGATAATAGGCGCCGCCTGCACGCTCCCACGCGTCCGCCCAGGCGTGATCGAAGACATATTCGCCCTGACTGTGCGACTTTGCATAGGCCGGGGCGATTGCGACGGGCACGCCGTCCGCACCATCCACGATCACGGGAACTGGCTGCCACCCGGTGCGGCCGCCGACACTTCCAGATTCTTCCAGTGCGGAAAGGAAGACATGGCTGACAAAGGGGTTGGCGGCACCCGCGCACGCATCCCACAGATGCGCGGGAACATCTCGGACGCCGGTTGCCACACGGGCGGTGACGTTCATGTCCATCGACGCGCTCTCCGGCTTGGACGATGTTGGAGCGGTGCGGCGCGGGTAACGAAAAGGTCTGTGGATCGCCACTCACCACCATTCGACGGATGCGAGATGGATGGTGAGCGGAGATCAGGAAAGCGCATGCTCAAGCCGAACGGCGGAGCGGCAATGAAGTTCAGCCCGCCACCGCGATGATGGCATCCACCTCGACCGCGGCATTGCGCGGCAGAGCGGCGACACCCACCGCAGCGCGGGCATGCTTGCCCGCATCGTCGAACAGCGCGACCATCAGGTCCGACGCACCATTGGCGACCTCAGGCTGATCACCGAAGCCGACAGCCGAGTTTACGAAAACGCCGAGCTTCACGATGCGTGCGACGCGCGAGAGATCGCCGAGTGCCGCCTTCGTCTGTGCGACGACCATCAGCGCGCACAGCTTGGCCGCTTCCTGACCGGCGGCAACGTCCAGATCGCCACCGAGCTGGCCAGTGACGACCTTGCCATCGCGGAACGGGAGCTGCCCGGAGACATGAAGAAGACGTCCGGCCTCGACGGCCGGGACATAGGTGGCAACAGGGGCCGCGGCGGTCGGCAGGGTAAGGCCGAGCTCCGCGAGCTTTTGATCAATACGGTCAGTCATGCGCGCAGTTTCAACACCAGCGATCAGCGCGGGTCAATGCTGCGCTGGTTGTCCTGCCGCGAAGCGATCCGTGATCCAGGCGAGCGCCTCCGGCCATGCGTCAATGCGGGCATGAGCCGCGGGGGCGGGGGGCACGCCGGGCGCGAGGGTCGGCTCTGCCACCATGTGCAGCCGGTGTACCTCCGGCGCATGCTCCGCCACCGACTGATGATGCATGGGCAGATCATCGATGAAGACGGTGACCGGATTGCCATGCTCCGCAACGAGAGCGGCGACCGGGCCGCCCTTTGGCCCCTGATTGCATTCCACGCGATGTTCGATGCCGAAGGCGGCGAGCTGATCGATTCGATGGCTGCGGCATTGATCCTGAAGATTGGTCAGAATCACGATGTCCGCCACCTCCGCGATGCGCGCCAACGCTTCCCGCGCGTGGGGCACTAAAGTCTGCCGGTGCATTTCCCCCGGGAAGAAGCCGTCGAGAAAACCCATCATTTCCTCGCGGGAGGGAACAGCACCGTCGTGCCGACGACGCATGTTTCGGCCCAGCTCCCAGCTGGTCGGCTGGAAATCGATCTCGTGAGCTTCGTCTAGCCAGGTTCCGAAGTGCCGCACCATGTGCAGCAGCACCTCATCACAATCCGAGATGAGCAGCGGGCGGGCGGATCCTGTGGTCATAACGACTCCAATTGGTGACGAGCGCGTACCAGCGCCTCCGGGCGGACGTCGAGCGATTGTGCGCAGGCGACAAGATCGGGCTCGTGCGCCTCCAGGAACTGGAGACAGGCGGCGAGCACGGCCGAATCGGTCAGCCGCGCGCGCAGATCATCCGGGTCGAGCCCGGTCAGCGACAGCAGCCGCCCGGCGCGATCCGGATTCGACAGCGTCCAGGCAAGAGCGCGAAGGGCGAGCGCGTCGGCCGGTTCTTCGTTTGAAACGCCTCGATTCATTGCCTATCTTCGCCTGCCAAGATCGGGGGGATGACCGCGCGTGGCAAAGAAGGTGCTCGTTGTCGAGGACAACGAACTGAACCTCAAGCTGTTCTGTGACCTGCTCCGCGCGCACGAATATGCCGCCGAACCGGTACGCGATGGCCGGGAAGCCGTGTCGCGCGCCCGGGAGCTTTCACCGGACCTGATCATCATGGACATCCAGATGCCGCATGTGACCGGGTATGAGCTGATCCTAGAGCTGAAAAAGGACGGCGAACTCCAGTCTATCCCGGTGATGGCGGTGACCGCCTATGCCGGGCGCGATGACGAGGAACGCATTCGCGCGGCCGGGGCCGAAGCTTATGTGTCGAAACCGATCAGCCTGTCGCGCTTCATGGATGTGGTCGGCACGCTAATCTAAACCAGGCCGAGCTCGGCTAGCCTGCCGAGCAAAGCCGGCGGCAGCGCGGCCATGCCGGTACCGTCGCCACCCAGGTCCGCCGGTGCGTCCGCATGCTCCAGATAGCGCCACCCCTGATGCGCGCGCTTGGGCCGAGCGGCGACCAGCCGGATCGCAGGATCGATGTGGATGGCGACTCGGCCGCCCTCCGCTTCACCGAACGACAGGATCGGCGAGCGCGCGACGAGCTGATGCTTGATGATCCAGAAGAGCGAGCCGCGGCCGGCGATTTCCTCGTGCCGCTTGGGCAGGTAGCGCGTGGTCAGGAACAAAGGCCCGTCGGCGCCGCGCTCCTTCAGGCGGTCCGCGAGAAGATCGACACTGGTGTGGCCGAAGGCGACCTTCGTGATGTGCAGCGGCGGCAGAGGGGGCGGAGCTTCAGTTTGGGACGGCATGGAAGCCGCCATGTGGGGAGCCTCAGCCGACGAGGCCAGAGGCAGTCGCGAGACCAAGGAACGCCAGAAAGCCGATCGAGTCGGTTGTCATCGTCACGAACACGGATGACGAGACGGCGGGGTCCGCGTTCAGCCGTTCCAGCATCACCGGCACTAGAACGCCCGCAAGACCGGCGACGAGGATGTTGGTCATCATCGCCGCGGCGATCACGCCGCCCAGCATTGGGTTCGCGAAGATGACGGCCACACCGGTTCCGATTACCAGCGCCACCGTTACGCCGTTGAGCAACGCGACCCGGATTTCACGCACGATCGCGCGCGCGGTGTTCGACTGCGTCAACTGATTGGTCGCCATGGCGCGGACGGTGACCGCCAGCGTCTGCGTACCGGCATTGCCGCCGACCCCCGCAACGATCGGCATCAACGTCGCCAGCGCCACCATCCGCTGGATCGTGGTCTCGAAGCGCGAAATGATGAACGAGGCGAGCAATGCGGTGAACAGGTTGGCGATCAGCCAGCGCACGCGTGCCTTGTAGCTGTCCATCACCGGTTCGTTGATGTCGCCTTCGCCGGCCCCCGACAGCAGCAGCGCGTCCTCGCCCGCTTCTTCCTGGATGATGTGAACGATATCGTCGACGGTGATCATGCCGACAAGGCGGCCGGAACCATCGGTCACGGCGGCGGAGATCAGCGCATATTTTTGAAAGCGGAGCGCGACTTCTTCCTGATCCATGTCGACCGGGATCAGCGTCTGCTCCCGTTTCATGACGTCCGACATGGAGACGGAGCGGGGCGTGCGCAGGATCCAGGAGAGGGCACAGGTGCCAACCGGCTTGTGCGCCGGGTCGACCACGAACACCTCCCAGAAGTCGGTGGTCAGCTCCTCATGGCCGCGCAGGTAATCGATCGTGTCGCCAACGGTCCAATGCTCGGGCACCGCGATCAGCTCGCGCTGCATCAGACGGCCGGCAGATTCCTCCGGATAGCTCAGCGCCTCTTCGATCGCGGCGCGATCATCGGGCTCCATCGCCCGGAGCACCTCGCGCTGGTCCTCGGCGTCAAGATCCTCGATGATCGCGACCGCGTCGTCGGTATCGAGTTCGGAGGCGATGTCCGCGACCTGACGTGCGTCCAGCGCATCGATCAGCTGTTCGCGAACGTAATCGTTCATCTCGGCGAACACGTCGCCGTCAAGCAGGTCGGCTACCGCGGCAGCCAGCGGTGCGCGCTGATCCTCCGGGGTAAGCTCGAACAGGTCGGCAATGTCTGCGGGGTGAAGCGGTTCGACGAGCCGCTTGGCTTCCTCCCTCTGGCCAGCCTCGACCGCCTCCAGCACCGCGTTGACGAATTCCGGCTTCAGCCGATCATCCTCGTCGAGCTGGCGCTCGCCTTTTTCGATACGGTCATCGCCGCGGAGTTCGGTATCGCTCATCGCCCGCCTCCCAACCGGCTGCCTGCTCTTGTCGCGCCTCTAGCCGGCCAGTCTGTCGGTGCCAACCGTGGCGATTTGCGTTCATGCCAGGGCGCGAGTAGGGCGCCGCATTCCCGATGACCCGGAAGGAGCCTGCCATGGCCGATACGTATAGCACGCTGGTGATGACGCTGGACGACGGCGACGTCACAATCAAGCTGCGCCCCGATCTGGCGCCCGAGCACGTCAACCGCATCGCCGAGCTTGCGAATGAGGGCTTTTACGACGGCGTCGTGTTTCACCGCGTGATCCCGGGCTTCATGGCGCAGGGCGGCGATCCGACCGGCACCGGCATGCACGGGTCCGACAAGCCGAATCTTCGCCAGGAGTTTTCCAAGGAGCCGCACGTGCGCGGCGTCTGCTCCATGGCGCGGACTAATGATCCGAACAGCGCCAATTCGCAGTTCTTCATCTGCTTCGACGATGCACGGTTTCTTGATGGCCAGTACACCGTCTGGGGTGAAGTGACCGGCGGCATGGAGCTTATCGACGCGCTGCCCAAGGGTGAGCCGCCGCGCCAGCCGGGCAAGATCGTGACCATGCGCGCTTCCTGAGCGGAAAGCATTCCAGGTTGATCGCGGGGCGCCAGTCATGACACGGGCGTCCCGCACAACCGGTACATCAATAGCATTCTCACGGGCGTCGAGACGCCCAATCGTCAGACCGCCTCGGACCCCAGCGTAGTGATCAGCCAGTCACGGAAGATGCGCACCTGCTTTAGTTGCAGTGCGCGTGGGCGGCAGACGAACCAATAGCTGTAGGGACTTTCCACCTCGACATCGAAGAGCCGGACGAGGCGGGGATCGCCGGCGTCCAGAAAATGGCTTTCATGCATGAAGGCGACACCCAGGCCCTGCGCCGCCGCCTCCAGCATCAGCGCGCCGGAATCGAAATGGTCGACGGCAAGCGGCTCGATATCGTGCAAGCCGGCAGCGGTTCGCCAGGCGACGAACGTATCCGGCATTTCGCGGTGAACGAGCGCGGTGAGCGTTGCGAGCTGCTGCGGATGGATGATGGGATCAGACCGCTCGATCAATGATCGGGCACCGATCACATAGACCATGTTTCGGTCCAGTCGCCGTGCATAGAGGCCAGGATCGACATCGCGCGCCAGGGCGATCACGGCGTCCAACCCTTCGCCCAGCCGCGCCATGCCATGGGCGCCGGTATCGATGTCGAGGTGCAGTTCTGGGTGAGCGGAGCGCAATTCCGCCAGTCGTGGGAAAAGGCGCTGAGAGGCGAACAGCGGCAACACGCCGAGCCGGAGCCGAAGGACCTCCGCCGCGCTGGTCATGGATTCGACGGCGTCGGACAGTTGATCGAGAAGCGGCGCGATCTGCGCCAGCAGACGATCGCCGTCGCCGTTCAGGACCATTGCCTGGTGACGACGATCGAACAGCGGCCGGCCGAGAAAACGTTCCAGCGTCTGCAATCGACGGCTGAGCGCCGGGGCAGACAGCGCGAGTTCCTCCGCAGCCGCCTTGACCGATCCAAGCCGCGCGACGGCAACGAATGCCTCGATTGCGGTCAGCGGCGGCAGTCGGCGCATGGGAGTAGTAATCCTTCGCCGAGCACCGGATCGTTCGATGCCCATCAGCGATGATGGCGATAACGACATTTGCAGAAAATGCAATCGTGATGCGTTTCTTCGCACTTGCACAATGAGGCGGCATCAACCAAATCAGGGGCGCCTTTCAGGCATCCTCTCCTAAAAACTTTCAGGGCCGGTCCACGTGACCGGCCCCTTTTTTTGTCCGTTCCGTACGGGATCGGTGTCCTCACCTCTGCTGCGCCGACGAACGAAACGTAGGAGCCGCAAGCCGCCCTCCTCGGTCGGGGTCGCCCGACGAGAATACACGAGAATACAAGCGCCCTTCGGAATATGGCCAGCGAGCACCGGAAAGCGGTCCTGCCCCCCTCCAAATCGCGCGTTGCGCCTTTATCTATCAGCCTCGACGGACAAAGGAGAAGCGCATTGGCCGATGGCGAACCCGCTACGACCCAGAAGCTGCAGGTCGCTAACGCGCGGCCGGAAGACAGCGGAAGAGGCATCGCACACCTGCCACGCGCCTTCATGGCATCGCTCGGGCTGACCGAAGGCGATGTGATTGAGATCATCGGCAAGAAAACGACGCCGGCACGGGCCGTTGGTCCCTATCAGGAGGATGAGGGGCTAGCGATCGTCCGCATTGACGGTTTGCAGCGCGCAAATGCGGGCGTTGGCTCCGGCGACTTCGTGGAAGTGCGCAAGGCGGAGTCGAATCCGGCGACTCGCGTCGTCTTCGCACCGGCGGCGCAGAACCTCCGGCTTCAGGGCTCCACCGTGGCGCTGAAGCGCACCTTCATTGGCCGGCCGCTGGCGCAAGGTGACGTGGTGGCGACCGCCGGCCACCAGCGCGTGGCGAACATGCCGCCGGGCATGCAGCAGTTCGTCAACGCGCCCGCCTATGCGCTGCAGGAGATCCGCCTTGTCGTCGTATCTGCTGCGCCCAAGGGTATCGTCCACATCGACGAGAATACCGAGGTTGAGCTTCGTCCCGAATATGAGGAGCCGAACGACGCCCGGCGCGCCGACGTCACGTACGACGATATCGGCGGCATGGCAGCGACAATCGATCAGCTGCGCGAGATGGTCGAACTGCCGCTGCGCTATCCCGAGCTGTTCCAGCGGCTGGGTGTCGATCCGCCCAAGGGCGTGCTGCTGCATGGCCCGCCCGGCACCGGCAAGACGCGGCTTGCCCGCGCGGTCGCGAACGAGAGCGACGCGCAATTCTTCCTGATCAACGGCCCGGAGATCATGGGCTCGGCCTATGGTGAATCCGAAGGGCGGCTGCGCCAGGTATTCGAGGAAGCGTCCAAGTCTGCGCCGTCGATCGTCTTCATCGACGAGATCGACTCGATCGCGCCCAAACGCGGGCAGGTGTCGGGTGAGGCCGAGAAGCGCGTTGTCGCGCAGCTGCTGACGCTGATGGACGGGCTGGAGGCGCGCGCGAACCTGGTCGTGATCGCCGCGACCAATCGTCCAGAGGCGATCGATGAGGCGCTGCGCCGGCCAGGCCGATTTGATCGCGAGATTATTGTCGGCGTGCCAGACGAGCGCGGGCGCCGGGAAATTTTGGGCATCCACACGCGCGGTATGCCGCTGGGCGACAAGGTCGACCTGAACGAACTGGCGCGGACCACGTTTGGTTTTGTCGGCGCGGATCTGGCGGCGCTGACGCGTGAGGCAGCGATCGAGGCGGTGCGGCGGATCATGCCGCGGCTGAACCTGGAAGAGCGCACGATCCCGCCCGAGGTGCTCGATACGCTGGCGGTGACGCGCGAGGATTTCATGGAGGCGCTGAAGCGCGTCCAGCCGAGTGCCATGCGCGAGGTGATGGTACAGGCGCCGACCGTTCGCTGGGAGGATGTTGGCGGGCTGGACGATGCGCAGATGCGGCTCAAGGAAGGAGTCGAGCTGCCGCTGAAGGACCCGGATGCGTTCCGGCGTCTCGGCATCCGACCGGCAAAGGGCTTTCTGCTGTATGGGCCTCCGGGCACGGGCAAGACCCTGCTCGCCAAGGCGGTGGCGCGCGAGGCGGAGGCGAACTTCATCGCCACCAAATCGAGTGACCTTCTGTCGAAATGGTATGGCGAGAGCGAGCAGCAGATCACGCGGCTATTCGCCAGAGCACGGCAGGTGGCGCCAACGGTGATCTTCATCGACGAGCTCGACTCGTTGGTGCCGGCGCGTGGCGGCGGCCTTGGCGAGCCGCAGGTGACAGAGCGGGTGGTGAACACGATCCTCGCCGAGATGGACGGGCTGGAGGAATTGCAGTCCGTGGTCGTGATCGGGGCGACCAACCGGCCCAATCTGGTCGATCCTGCGCTGCTGCGGCCGGGACGCTTTGACGAGCTGATCTATGTCGGGGTGCCGAATGCCGCCGGGCGCCGTCGGATTTTGGCCATCCAGACGCAGAAGATGCCACTGGCCGATGATGTCGACCTGGATGTGATCGCCGAGCGCACCGATCGCTTCACGGGCGCGGATCTGGAGGATGTGGTGCGGCGCGCCGGTATGATCGCGCTGCGCGAATCACTTCAGACGAAGGAAGTGCGTCAATCGCACTTCCTCGCCGCGCTGGAAGAGTCGCGTGCGAGCGTTACGTCGGAAATGGAGCGCGACTACGAGCAGATCGCGGCCAAGTTGAAGCAGGACGCGGCGTCGATCCAGCCGATCGGGTTCATCACCCCCGGGCAGCTGACGCCTAGGGGAGAGAAGAAGGACTGACTAGGGCTCCCCTCCCGCTTTCGCGAAGGGCGGGAGGAGGGCTTGTCCTTGCCAGGCCCTACGCGACAGACTCTCTCCTAACCCCTCACGCAACCGGGAGGGGGACAGAGATCATCCCTCCGCCGCGGCGGCTTCGCGATCCATTTGAGCGCGGCTCTTGCGTTCCGCAGCGGTCTTCAGCTGACCGCAGGCGGCGTCAATGTCACGACCCCGCGGGGTGCGAACAGGCGCGGAGATGCCGGCCTCGAACACGATGTTTGAGAAGGAACGGATACGCTCCGGCGTGGAGCATTCATAATTCGCGCCGGGCCAGGGATTGAATGGGATCAGGTTCACCTTCGCCGGCAGCTTGTAGTGGCGCAGTAGGCGGACGAGCTCGCGCGCGTCGTCGTCCGAATCATTCTTGTCCTTCAGCATCACATATTCGAACGTGATGCGCCGCGCGTTGTTGGCGCCGGGATAGTCGGCACAAGCCTGCAGCAGTTCCTCGATGCCGTATTTGCGGTTGAGCGGCACGATCTCATCACGGACCGGCTTGGTGACAGCATGGAGGGACACGGCAAGGTTGACCCCGATCTCCGCGCCGGCGCGCGCCATCATCGGCACGACGCCAGAGGTCGACAGGGTGATGCGGCGCTTCGACAAGGCGAGACCATCGCCGTCCATCACCACGGACAGCGCGTCACGGACGTTCTCGAAATTGTAGAGCGGCTCGCCCATGCCCATCATCACGATGTTGGTGAGCATGCGGCCCTCGGGCTGGCTGGGCCATTCGCCGAGGCCGTCGCGCGCCAGCATGACCTGGCCGACGATTTCGCCGGCGGTCAGGTTGCGAACGAGCTTCATCGTACCGGTGTGGCAGAAGGTGCAATTCAGCGTGCACCCGACCTGGCTCGACACGCACAACGTGCCCCGATCGGCATCGGGGATGAACACCATCTCAAAGTCCTGCCCATCGTCCGAGCGGAGCAGCCACTTGCGGGTGCCGTCAGAGGAAACCTGCGCCTCCACCACTTGCGGGCGGCCAATCACGAACCGTTCCGTCAGCCAAGGATGCTGCGCCTTGGCAATGTCGGTCATCACCGAAAAGTCCGTGGCGCCCCGATTGTAGATCCAGTGCCAGATCTGCTTGGCGCGCAGCTTCGCCTGCTTCGGCTCCAGCCCGGCGGCGGCGAGCGCCTCCCGCAGCTCTGTCTTGGAGAGACCGACAAGGTCAACGCGCCCGTCCGCGCGTGGCGTTATCGCGCGTGCCACGGGCACGGGATCGATGTGCCCCGGAATGGGCATGGGAGCGGCCGACACTGTCTGCATCGCGTGCACATAGTGGAAAATGCCGGCGATTTCCAGACATCCCCGGCAATGGATCGGCGCAAATCGGCTGGTGTCAGCGCGGGCGGCATTCCAGCGTGGCGGCGTCAATCGCGGTCGCCGCTCCACCCAAGGCATAGCTGTCCGCAAAAGGGCGTCCGCGCAAGCTGACGGCTGAAATGCTCATGCTGCGTCCGCCGCGCATCGCAGAGATAATCGCGCGATCGGTGGCGGCGTCCGGTGCCCAAGCCGCGCCTGCATTACCAGAGAGGGTGAAGCGGCGATCCCCGATGGAAAGCGTGACCGGCGCCGCCTGCGCCCGGGGGCGGGACAGGCGGATGTAGATCGCCGGTCGCCCGGTGCGCCCGAACCGCGCGGCGACGCTCGCGAAGCCATCGGATCGCGCGCGGATCGGAGCAGTGATAGCGTAGCAGCGCGCCGGCTGCCCCTGGCGAAAGGCGCCCCAGGCACCATAGACGCCGACCGTCGCGCGATCCCCGGCGAGCAAAGTGGCCAACCCCCAGACGAACGACCAGACGAACGGCAAGAGGTCAGGCCGGGGCGTAGCCGGTGCCGAGGTGCACCACCGTTTCGCGTCCGCGCTCAATCATCGTTACCGTGCCTTGCGGATGCGCCGGAAGAACGGGGGCGCCGCATGGATCGATCGGCGCGCCGGTCATCACGCCGCGCATCACGCGGCTGGAAATCCCATGCATGATGACCAGGCGGTCACCATCGTCGTCTTGCGTGTCACTCAGCCACCCCGAGACGCGTGCCGCGATTGCTTCATAGCGTTCACCGTCAGGCGCACACCGCAAGAGGCCGCGCTCGTCCACTACGGGGCCTACTTCGCCGATGACGTCGGCATAATATCGGCCGCCCCACGCGCCCATGCCGATCTCGATCAGGCGATCATCGTGCCGCGCGTCGTGCCAGTCGAGCTCAAGATGCTCGGCGATGATCGCCAGCGTCTGCAAGGCGCGTCCCGCGGAGGATGCCCACATGGTGAGCCTTGGCTTGGGCCCTAGGTAATCGCGCAAGGCGCGCCCCATCTCTTCCGCCTGCGCGAAACCGGCGCGGGTGAGCGGGGTGTGAGGCGCGTCGCCTTGCAGCCGGCGGGCGGCGTTGAAGACGGTTTCGCCGTGCCGGGCGACGAAATCGCGACCGCGTCGCTCGAAAGGATTCATCGTCATGGGTGCGTCATTGGTCGCTGCGGGCGCGAAAGCAACGGCTTTCGGCGCGGCCGGGTGTCAGGCGCGGTGGAGACTAAGGAAAGGAGCGGGGCGAGGCCGCCACCCGGCGGTCGTTCGACAAAGAAAGGGAACCTCGATGCGCCTTCTGCTTATCTCCACCGCGACCATTGCAGCGATGATGGCCAACCCGTGCGCCGCACAGGACAAGCCGGACTTCAGCGGCTTCCGCCTCGAAGCGCTGGGCGGTTACGACAACATCTCCAGCGGCGGTGAGGGCGATGACGGGTTCGTCTATGGCGCGGCGGCTGGCTATGATGCGGCGCTGGGCCGGGCGCGGCTTGGCGTGGAAGGCGAGATCACGGACTCGACGGTGCGCGATCGCAGCCGTGACGTGCTGACCGCCGGCGACCGGCTGCGATCCGATGCCGGTCGTGATTTCTACATCGGTGTTCGCGCCGGTTATGTGATCTCTCCGAAGCTGATGGCCTATGCCAAGGCCGGGTACACGAACGCGCGGGTCACGACGCGCTACAACAGTGCTACGGAGGCCACACGTGACTCCGAGAATCTGGACGGCTTTCGCATCGGTGCGGGCCTGGAATATGCGATCTCGCCGCGCTTTTTCGTGAAGGGTGAATATCGTTACTCCCACTACGGTGATCAGAACGGCGCTGACATCGATGCCGATCGCCATCAACTCATGGCAGGTGTTGGCGTGCGCTTCTGAGCCGCCGCCTTCGTTCGTGCTGGGCTTGTCGGATCACCTGCTTGGGACGGGTATTTCGACGAGTTCAGCGCGGGCTGATCGACGATTGGTAAGCCGGTCAGATTGCGGGCTCGCCGGCGATGTGAAGCGAATGCTCCAAAACCGTGCTGCGCGCGATAGGCCAGCAGCTGCCGAGTTCAAGGCAGTGTGGCGCAAAAACAACGAAAATGCCCGTTTATCTGACGTTCATGCAACATCCCGGCGGATCGCCCATTTCCGCCCTGCCCGCCGAGGTTGATGGCGGACAGTAGATGGAGTTTGATTATGCGTAACCTCATCCTGGCGACGCTTGCCGCCACCACCGCTCTTGCTGTTCCTGCGGCGGCGCAGGATGCCGGTCCGTTCACCGGCCCGCGCGCTGGCGTGATCCTCGGTTATGATGGCCTGCGTCCGGGCGAAACCGAAGACTCGATGATCAACGGAGACCAGGGCAGCGACGGGTTCCTGTATGGCGGCGAGATCGGCTATGATGTGGCGTTCAACAATCTTGTCGTCGGCATCGAGGGTGAAATCACCGGCTCGACCGGCCGCGTCGACAATGATCCGAACGATCCCAGTGATTTCGGCTATGGCCGCGTGAAGGCGGGCCGCGATCTGTACGCCGGTGCCCGCATCGGCTTCCTCGCGACCCCGCGCACGCTGGTGTACGGCAAGGTCGGCTATACCAATGCCCGTCTCGACCTGACACGCAATGACACGACGACCGAGACCGGCCGTAACTTCAACCTGGATGGTTATCGCCTGGGTGCGGGCGTCGAGCAGTCGCTCACGCCGAACACCTACGCCAAGCTCGAATACCGCTATTCGAACTATGGCGATGCCCGCCTGAACTACCCGAATGGCGCCAGCACCGGCACGTTCGGCGTGGACACCGACCGTCACCAGGTTGCAGCAGGTGTTGGCTTCCGCTTCTGAGCGGCAGATACAACTATCTGGCGAAAAGGAGGGTCGGGGCGCTTGCTCCGGCCCTTTCTGTTTGGCTAGGAAACAGGCGAGTTGCCCCTGGTCGAATCCGGCGGGCCGGGGGATGAAGTGATGAAGGCGACGATCGAACGCGCAACGCTCCTGAAGGGGCTGAGCCATGTCCAATCGGTGGTGGAACGCCGCAACACCATTCCGATTCTGTCCAACGTGTTGATCGAGGCGACGGCCGAAGGATCGCTTCGCCTGATGGCGACCGATCTTGATCTGCAGATCAACGAGAGCGTGGCCGCGGCGGTCGATCAGCCGGGTGCGACGACCGTGTCGGCGCACACCCTGTTCGATATCGCCCGCAAGCTGCCGGAGGGCGCGCAGGTATCGCTCACCGCGGCAGAAGGCCGGATGACGATCGTAGCCGGTCGGGCGCGATTTTCGCTTGGCACGCTGCCGCGCGACGACTTCCCGGTGATCGCGGAAGGGGAACTGCCGACGCAGTTCGAGATACCGGCCGAAGCGCTGAAGCAGATCATCGACAAGACGCGTTTTGCGATCTCAACCGAAGAGACGCGCTATTATCTGAACGGCATCTTCCTGCACGTGTCCGAGGACGGCGGCTCGCAGCCGGTGCTCAAAGCGGCTGCGACTGACGGCCACCGACTGGCCCGCGTTACATTGCCGCGGCCGGAAGGCGCGGAGAACATGCCCGACGTGATCGTGCCGCGTAAGTGCGTCGCCGAACTGCGCAAGCTGCTGGACGAGATCGACGGTTCGGTGGGCGTGTCGCTGAGCGGTACCAAGATCCGTTTCGACCTTGGGCAGGCGATCCTGACCTCGAAGCTGATCGACGGCACCTTCCCGGATTACAGCCGCGTCATTCCGACCGGCAACGACAAGATCCTGAGGCTCGATCCGTCCGCCTTCATGGAGGGCGTCGATCGAGTGTCGACCATCGCCACCGAAAAGACACGCGCCGTCAAGATGGCGCTCGACCGCGACAAGATCACGCTTTCGGTGACCAGCCCGGAGAACGGCACGGCCGCCGAAGAAGTGCCGGGCGAATATGTCGCGGCACCGTTCGAGATCGGGTTCAACAGCCGTTACCTGCTGGACATCCTAGGCCAGATCGACGGCGATCTGGTGGAGGTGCATCTGGCCGATGCAGCAGCCCCGACGCTGATCCGGGAGAATGACAAGGCACCGGCGCTCTATGTGCTAATGCCGATGCGGGTCTGATCCGGCCGCGATCTGACCGAGAGAACAGAGGACCGGGCGAGGAATTGCCCGGTCCTTTTTCTATGCTTTCCCGACGGTGACGGATCAGACCTTTGCCTTGGCAGAGCCGCCCTCGGCATAAAGGGTGGCGTAGCGGCGGGTGACGACCGGCAGATGTTCGTCGATCCAGCGCGCCATCGCTTCCTCCTCGCCAAGCGATTGCTTGAGCAGGGGCACCGCGTTTGCGAAGCCGCCGTCCTCCGCCATCACCAGCAGTGACTTGTATGCTGCGATTTCAAAATGCTCGAAGGCGTAGTTGGCGAAGCTGTTCTTGACGATCTCGTCGCCAGCGACGGTATGCGCGAGCGCCGCCATGCTGCCCGACATGCTGAGGCCCATGTCCTTTAGCGCGGATCCGCTGCTGTCGAACTCGGCCAGGATTTCGTCCAGCCGCGCGATCTGCCCATTGGTTTCTTCGATGTGCAGCCGAAGGCGGTCGGCCACCTCGGGATAATTCTCGATCCGGGTCACCTGGGGCGTCATGATCGATAGCGCCTGTTTCTCCACCGCATGGGCGTTCTTCAGCCCGGTAACGAACAATTCCTGCAGAACATCTCGGCTTGCCATGCTTCTCGGCTCCTTTGCTGAATAGTTTCGCTGCGTCACAACGGATTGCCCGCCTGGCATCGTTCCAGCTCGACCGGATCGTGCGTGCAGGTGATCGTAACCTCGTCGCGGCGCTCCACAGACAGCGCGCGAAGCCGCGCCTGGTTTCCCATTCGGCTGTCGGCGTCGACTTCCATGAGGCGCTGGTAGGCGCGCAGGCCCGGTGTGCACTTGCGCCGGGCCGAGCGCATCTCACCCCGGTAGAAATAAGCGTCGCCGGCGTGGAGCAGCCAGCGACCTTCATCCTGCCGAACCGCGACGCCGGCATGGCCCCAGGTATGGCCGGGCAGGGGAACAAGCAGGATCTCCGGCGGCAAGCCCTCCAGGTCGCGCACCGCATCGAAGCCGAACCAAGGCTCACCGCGCGCGCCGTAGCGGCGCCAGTTCGCGACATCGTTAAGCTGCCGTGTCCGCCAGCGGTTGCGGGCTACCAAGCCTGTATGGGGGCCGGTCGCGTCGTCATATTCCCGCTGCATCACGTGAACGGTTGCGTTGGGGAAATCCTCAAGGCCGCCAGCGTGATCAAAATCGAGGTGAGTCACCACGATATGCCGCACGTCCGATGCGCGGTGGCCCAAGGCCTCAATCTGGCGGATCGCGGTTTCTCGCTCATGCAGGCGGATGTTGAGCATCAGACGCCAAGGAAGAGTGATGCGCGGCGCCGGGCGACGATGCGGGTGCGCTACATCGCGAAGTCCATAGCCGGTATCGACCAGCAACAGACCATGCGTGTCCGTTTCGATGAGCAGGCAGTGGCAAACTATCTGGCCGAGCGGACCGATGCTTCGCCCGTCAAACAGGGCGCCTCCGAGTGGGCAGTCGGTGCCGCAATTCAGATGGTGAATGCGCATTTCGGCTCCCAGTTGAGCATTGCTTGGACCCATCGAACGGGTCGGTTGGCCGATTTCGACAATCTGAAGTCTCCGCCGAGCCCCATGTTGCGTGCGGAGAAGAACCCGTGAGTTGCGCGGAAGTTTTCTCGCGCAGCGCCGTTTTTGCTGCAATCGCAGTAACCTGGATCAGTAACGTTGCCTGCCGCAGAAGATTGCGCTGCCGCTGCTGCGGCTGGGGGGAGCGCGCTGTGCAGGCGCGAGCGGGCCGGCGCGCGCTGCACGGGGAGCGGCTGGATCGTCTCGCCCGAACCGGCTAAGCGCCTGTGCATGTCCACCACCTTCACCATCGACAGCTCGACCAGTCGCGCGACGCCAGTCGCTGCTCCGATGAAGCGAGTGACCGTTCCGGCCGTGCGCCAGCGCAAGGGCAAGGAGCCGCTCGTGATGCTGACGGCATATACGGTGCGCACGGCCCAGATCCTGGATCCGCATTGCGACATGCTGCTGGTGGGGGACAGCCTGGGCCAGGTGATCTACGGACTTCCATCGACCGTGCCGGTCACGCTGGACATGATGGCGGCGCATGGCGCGGCGGTGGTGCGGGGCAGCTATCATTCCATGGTGGTCGTGGACATGCCTTTTGGCAGTTACGAAGCCAGCCCGGAGAAGGCGTTCGAAAGCGCGGCGTGGCTGCTGAAGCAGACCGGCGCGGCGGCAGTGAAGCTGGAGGGAGGAGTGGCGATGGCGCCCACCGTCGCCTTCCTGTCCGAGCGCGGCATCCCGGTTATGGGTCATGTCGGTCTGACGCCGCAGGCGGTGAATGCGCTCGGCGGCTATGGCGCCCGGGGGCGATCGGAAGCCGAAGCGCAGAAGATTATCAGCGACGCTCAAGCGGTGGCCGGGGCGGGCGCTTTTTCCGTGGTGATCGAGGGCGTGGTGGAGCCCATCGCGATCGAGATCACGCGCACGATCGACGTGCCGACGATCGGTATCGGCGCGTCGGCGCAATGCGACGGCCAGGTGCTGGTGGCCGAAGACATGTTGGGCATGTTCGAGCGCGTACCGCGTTTCGTCAAACGCTATGGCGACATGGCGGGCTATATCGCGGAGCGCGCGGCGACCTATGCCGAGGATGTGCGGGCCCGCTCCTTTCCCACCGCGGAGCAGACCTACGCCCCCAAGGCGTGAGCCGCTTTCGTTTTCTCGCGTGCGCGACTAAGGTCCGCCGCCTTCCCGCCAAGTTGGAGTAAGCCGTGGCGCTCACGCCGCAAAATAACGAAGCGTTCCTGCGCGAAGTCGACGAGGAACTGCGCAAGGAGCAGGCGGCCGCCTTGTGGCGTCGCTGGGGACTGGCGATCGCCGCGCTGGTGGCGCTCGGCCTGGCGATCTTCGCCGGTTATCTCTACTGGCAACACCAGCAGCGCGAGGCGGCCGGCCGCGAGGGCGAGCAGTTGCAGCTGGTGTGGGACAATTTGGCTGCCGGTCAGACGGAAAAGGCCGCGCCGCAGGTTGCCGAACTGACCAAGTCGGACTCGAGCGGCTATCGCGCCGTGGCGCTGTTCACCCAGGCTGATCTGCTGCTCCAGAAAAATGATTTGAAGGGCGCAGCTGCCAAGTTTGGCGCGATCGCGGCCGATCAGTCGCTGGCGGAGCCATTCCGTCAGCTCGCGCTCGTCCGCCAGACCATGGCCGAATATGACACGATCAAGCCCGATCAGGTCGTGGCCCGCCTGCGCGGCGTCGCCGTGCCCGAGAACGCCTATTTCGGCAGCGCCGGCGAACTGGTGGCGCTCGCCTATCTGAAGCAGGGCCGACGGGATCTGGCGGGGCGGCTGTTCGGGCAGATCGCCCAGGCCGAGCAGGTGCCGCCGTCAATTCGTCAACGCGCGGTTCAGATGGCAGGCGTACTGGGCGTCGATGCCGTACCGGCGGACGCGGGTACGAAAGAGGACGTGAGCAAGCAATGAAGAAGTCGATTGCCGCACCTGTTGCGCTTGCCGCGTTGATGGGGCTCAGCGCCTGCGGCGTATTCAAGTCTGACCCGAAGAAGACGCCAACGGTGGGTAATCGGGTGCCCATCCTTGCAGCGGAAAATGCCGCAGAGGTCGACCCTTCGCTTGCCGGCGTGCAGGTCCTTCTGCCGGCTGCCGTGGCCAATCCGGAATGGTCCCAGCCAGGCGGTAACGCGGCCAAGTCGATGGGCCATCTGGCGCTTGGCGGGTCGCCGGCACGGTTGTGGACGGCAAGCGTCGATGGCGGATCCAATCGCCAGCAGCTTGGCGCTGCGCCGGTGGTGGCGGAAGGGCGCGTCTTCGTGGTCGACGTCGATGCGCGGCTCCATGCCTTCTCAGCGGACACGGGGGCGGCGCAGTGGACCGTTGCCTTGTCGGAGAGCGAGGAGAATGAGGCGGCGCGCTTTGGCGGCGGCGTCAGCTATGATGCGGGCAAGGTATATGCCACGGATGGCCTGGGCGACGTTGTTGCGCTCAACGCGGCGGACGGAGCGATTGCCTGGCGGGTGAAGCCTGGCGGTCCGCTGCGCGGCGCGCCCACCGTGGCAAACGGCCAGGTATACGTGCTGAGCCAGGACAATCAGTTGTTCGCGCTCGACCAGAATGACGGCAAGGTGGTGTGGACCGGCACGGCCAGCGTGGAAGCGCAGGGCGTGTTCGGCGTTGCCGCGCCGGCTGCCGCCGCGGGCACAATTGTCGCCGGCTTCTCCTCGGGCGAGCTGAATGCATATCGCTACGAAAACGGTCGCACGCTGTGGCAGGATGCCCTGTCGCGTACGAGCATCTCGACCTCCGTTTCCAGTCTGGCGGACATCGACGCTGATCCGGTGATCGAGGACGGCCGGGCCTATGCCGTGGGGCAGGGCGGTCGCATGGTGGCGGTAGAGATCGCGACCGGCCAGCGCCTGTGGGAGCAGAATTTCGCCAGCATCAGCACGCCATGGCTCGCCGGCGAATGGCTGTTCATCATTACCGATGATGCGCGGCTGGTCTGTCTGTCTCGAGCCAACGGCAAGGTTCGCTGGATTGGGCAGTTGCAGGCCTATCGTAACGTCGAGAAGCGGAAGGGCGCCTATACCTGGTACGGGCCTGTGCTCGCCGGCGATAGATTGTGGCTGACCAATTCGCGCGGTGAGCTGGTCGCTGCGTCGCCGGCCGACGGGAGCGTGCAGGTGACGATGGAAGCAGCAAAATCCTTCACGCTGCCGCCGGTCGTGGCCAACCAGACGCTTTATGTGCTCGATCAGGACGGGAAGTTGTCAGCCTATCGTTGACATGGACGGTGCGCCACGCCGGTGAGCGTGGCGCCGCGCTCCTTATGCGCGGTCACGCGAATTCGGGCGATCCTGCTTTCGCTACTGCGGCGGGAGTTGTAGGGGCACGCGATGACACGCCTTCCCACCGTCGCAATCGTTGGCCGACCCAATGTCGGCAAGTCGACGCTGTTCAACCGCCTAGTCGGAAAAAAGCTCGCGCTGGTCGATGACCGGCCCGGCGTCACGCGTGATCGCCGCGAGGGCGACGCCAACCTGCTCGGTCTGGATTTTCGGATCGTCGATACGGCCGGCTATGAGGATCATGACGCCCATTCCCTTCCGGGCCGGATGCGGCTCCAGACGGAAGCGGCGGTAGCCGCGGCGGACGTGGCGCTATTCATGGTCGATGCGCGCGCTGGCGTGGTGCCGCTGGACGAGGAGATCGCGCGATGGTTGCGTGGCTCCACCACG
>NZ_LSKH01000213.1:0-19242 GCF_001557395.1 Sphingomonas sp. CCH5-D11
ACCCCAACCACCGCAGCCGCCCCGTTCGTCAGCACCAGCCCGGCGGTCACCACCGCCGCCTCCCCCGACGACAATTGGTGGCACCTCTACAATGACCCCGTCCTCGACGGCCTCATCACCGACGCGCTCGCCGCCAACACCGACGTCCGCGTCGCCGTCGCCCGCCTCGAACGCGCCCGCGCCGGCCTGCGCGAAGTCCAGAACGCCCGCACTCCGCAGGCGACTTTAGGCGCAAGCGGCCAGTACAACCGTTTCTCCCAGGCCCAGCGCCCGCCCGGCATCGGCGGCGAGACCTGGCTCGTCGACGGCGGCCTCGACGTCTCCTACGAAGTCGACCTGTTCGGCCGCATCAGCCGCAACGTCGAGGCCGCGCGCGGCGACGTGGGCGCGGCGCAGGCCGATGCCGATGCGGTCAGGGTCTCGGTCGTCAGCGCCACCACCCGCGCTTATGCCGATGCCGCCGCCGCCGCCGAGCGCCTCGCCGTCGCCGAGCGCATCGTCGCCCTGCTCGACCAATCGCTCCGCGTCACCGAGCGCCGCGTCGAGGTCGGCATGACCACGCCGCTCGACGCCACCCGCATCGCCGCGCTACGCGACCAGCGCCGCGCCGACGTGCCCACGCTCGCCGCCGAGCGGCAAGCGGCGCTCTTCCGCCTCGCCACGCTCACCGGCCGCACGCCGCAGGAGCTGCCCCCGATCGCCGCGCAGCGCACATCGACGCTGCGCCTCGACCAGCCGATCCCGGTCGGCGACGGCGCGGCGCTGCTCGCCCGCCGCCCCGACGTCCGCGCCGCCGAACGCCGCCTCGCCGCCGCCACCGCACGCATCGGCGTCGCGACCGCGGACCTCTACCCGCGCATCACGCTCGGCGGCTCGATCGGCCAGACGAGCACCGGCCTCGGCAACCTCTTCGGCGCCGGCCCGCTCAACTGGCTGCTCGGCCCGCTGCTGAGCTGGACGGTCAACCCAGGCCGCGCCCGCGCGCGCATCGCCGGCGCGGAGGCCGACACCCAGGCCGCCCTCGCCACGTTCGACGGCACGGTCCTGACCGCACTGGAGGAAACCGAAACCGCCCTCTCCAACTACAAACAGGCGATCGAACGCCGCAACGCGCTCGCCCAGGCCCGCACCGCCGCCGAACGTGCGGCCAAGATCACCCGCGCCCAGCGCCGCGAAGGCCAGATCGACAGCCTCTCGCAGCTCGACAGCGAACGCACCTTCGCCGACACCGAGGCGGCCCTCGCGCTGGCCGACGCGCAGATCGCCCGCGCCCAGATTGACCTCTTCCGCGCGCTCGGCGGCGGCTGGCGGAACGCCCCTGAAGCAAGCAGAGAAGGTCCATGAACAGGCCGGACCTGCGCGAAACCTTCACTGGCGACATTTCACCAACCCATAGGTGATCAGGAGCTTCACAGAGGAAGCCCGATCCGCGCGAACCGGCGCAATCGCCGGCTAAAATCATTGTCGCTCAACGATGTTGAAGATCGATAGATAACAATCTATCTACTCAGCGTGCCTGACGACCTTTTTCTTGCCCGAACCTTCACGACTCAGCTCGTGCCCTTGGCGCGCGCCTATCGCCGGCACATCGACCGGGCGCTTGCCGGTCTGGCCCTCTCCCACTCCTCCGCCCTTGCCGTGATGCTGCTCGGTCGGATGGAGGATGGGGTTCGCCAGGGCTTGCTGGCGGAGCAGCTCGGCGTGGAAGGCCCGTCGGTCGTTCCCCTGCTCGACCAGATCGAGCGTGCCGGGCTGGCGGAGCGGCGCCCGGATCCCACGGACAAGCGCGCCAAGACGATCCACCTTACCGAGGCCGGTCGCGCGCTCGCTGCCCAGGCGGAGGAACGTTCAACGCAGGTCCGCGCCGCGCTGTTCGCCGACATCGACAAGGGCGACCTCGCCGTTGCGACGCGGGTTCTGGAACAGGTGGCGCGCGCGCTCGACACGTCGGATCCGGTCTGATCCGATGCGCATCGGTCTGCGGGAGGTCGTGTTTTCGGCCAATTGCTTTGCCGCTGCCATGCTGGCGCTCTTCATCTCCTTTCGGCTTGGGCTCGAACGGCCGTTCTGGGCCATGGCTACCGTTTACATCACCAGCCAGCCGCTAAGCGGCGCGGTGCGGTCCAAGGCGGTGTTCCGCCTCCTCGGCACCATTGCAGGCGCGATGGCGGCGGTGGTCTTTGTGCCGGCGCTGGTGAACGCGCCGCTGCTCCTGTCCCTCGCTCTGGCGCTATGGGTCGGCGGCTGCCTTTTCGTCTCGCTGCTGGATCGTACGCCGCGCTCCTACCTCTTCATGCTGGCGGGCTACACCGCGGCGCTGGTCGGTTTTCCAGCGGTTGGACATCCCGAGGCGATCTTCGAGGTGGCGGTGTTGCGCGCACAGGAAATCGGCATCGGCGTCACCTGCGCGGCGCTGGTTCACGCGATCGTCTGGCCGCGCAGTGTCACCGCTTTGCTCGGCGGTCGGATCCGCACCGTGCTGGGCGAGGCGGAAGAGTGGATCGTCGATGCGCTCTCCCCGGCCCCGCTGGAGCGGGCGGACGGCAAGCGGCGCCGGCTCGCGGCTGACGCAACCGAGCTGCACGTGATGGCCACGCATGTGCCCTTTGACACGGCGGCGATCCGTCCCACCCAGGCGGTGCTGACCGCCTTGCAGGACCGGTTCGTGCTGCTGCTGCCGCTCGTGTCCGCGGTGGAGGACAGGATGCGCAGCCTCGCTGCTGCGGGAGAGATGCCTGCCCCGCTTGCCGCGCTGGTTGAGGACATTCGCCGCTGGGCAGGCGATCCCGCCAGCGCCACGCCGAGCCAACTCATTGACCGCTGCGACGCACTTGCCGCGCGGCCCGTGGCAAGCGACTGGGCCGGGCTGCTCGCCGCCAATCTCGTCGCCCGGCTGCGCGAACTTGTGGACGCGCTTGATACCACCCGGCTGATCGCTGCGCAGGCGATCGCGCCGGGAACTGCCCTGCCTGATCGTATCCAGAGCCTGCTGCGCGAACGTCAGCGGCGGCCGTTGCATCGCGATCTCTCGCTGGCGCTTCTGTCCGCGGCGGCTGCGGTCATCGCAATCCTGGCGTGCTGCCTGTTCTGGATCACCACGGCCTGGGCCGATGGCGCGGTGGCGGCGATGATCGCGGCAGTGGTGTGCTGCTTCTTCGCCACCATGGACGATCCCGTCCCGGCGCAGCGCGGCTTCCTGATCTGGACATTGGTGTCGCTGCCACTGACGGCGCTCTACCTTTTCGCCCTGTTGCCGCTGGTGCACAGCTTCGAAACCCTTGCGCTGATCCTGGCGCCGGCCCTTCTTGTCCCTGGCGCGCTGATGGCGCTGCCGCATTGGTACGGGCGAATGATGCCGATGATCATCGGTCTGGCCAGCGGGCTGGCGCTGACCAACAGCTTCAGCCCCGATGCAACCGCCTTCTTCAACGGCAACGTCGCCCAGCTGGTCGGCGTCGCTGCGGCCATCCTCGCCACGCGCCTGTTCCGGAGCATCAGCGCGGGAACCGTCGTCCGCCGGCTGCGCCGTGCCGGTTGGCGCGAGCTTGCCGAGATCGCGGAACAGGGCACCGCGTCCGCCACGGCAAAGCTGGCGGTATGGCAAAGCCGGATGCTCGACCGTGTGGGCCTGCTCGCCGCCCGGATCGGCGATGTCGAGCGCACGGATCGCGACTTCGCCATGGCGGCGCTTCGAGAGCTGCGCATGGGGCTCAGTCTTGGTCAGCTTGCCGCCTATGAGAGCGGGGAAGCGGACGAGATCCGCGCCCTTCGTCAGGAGATCGCGGCGCACTATCGCCGCTGCGCCGCCGCCGGCGAGCCCAGGGACGACGCTCCCCTTCTCGCGCGGATCGATCGGGCGATCGCCTGCGCGGTGACGGTTGCCGACAATGCCGGACGCCGCGAGCGCCTCAATGCGCTGACCGGGCTGCGGCGAAACTTCTTTCCCAACGCCGCCGGCTGGACGCGGGAGGCACGGGCGGCATGACTGGCGAAATCTCCATCCACGGCGTGTTCGTTCACCCGCTCCTGCTGGCCGCCATCTTCGCCTTTGTCGCGGCGGAGGTGATCGGCTGGGCATTGGCCCGCGTCGGCTTCTACCGCTTCGTCTGGCATCGTGGCCTGTTCGATGTCGCCCTCACCGTCCTTCTCTGGGCCGGCTGCGCCGCGCTCCTCACCGGCGGCGGCTTGGCTGCCGTCTTTGGCTAGGTATATGCAAAAGAAGATTGTCCTTCGTGTCCTCGTCACCCTGTCGCTGGTTGCGCTTGCCGTGATCGCCGCGCAGCGGCTCTGGGTCCATTATGAGGAAGAACCCTGGACCCGGGACGGCCGGGTCGGGGCCGATGTGGTGCAGGTGGCGCCCGATGTCTCCGGGCTCGTCACCACCGTGTTCGTCAGCGACAATCAGGTCGTGGCGGCGGGCACACCGTTGTTCGAGGTGGATCGCTCGCGCTATCGGCTGGCCGTCGATCGCGCGCAGGCCGCCATCGCCGCACAGCGGGTGGAGCTCGCCCAGGCACGCAGCGAAGCCCGGCGGGATCGGTCCCTGGGCGAACTTGTCGCCGGCGAGACCCGCGAACAGAATCACTCCCGCGTGGCACGGCTGGAGGCGTCGCTGGCGCAGGCAGGCGTTGCGCTCTCCACCGCCCGACTGGATCTCGCCCGCACCATTGTCCGCGCGGGCGTAGCCGGAACGGTCACCAACCTGGATCTGCGGCCGGGCGATTACGCCACCGCCGGACATCCCGAATTTGCGATCATCGACCGCGGATCGCTCCACGTGGTCGGCTATTTCGAAGAAACCAAGCTGCCGCGCATCCATGTCGGCGATCCGGCGCACGTCCGGCTGATGGGGGAGCAAGCCGTCATCCTCGGCCATGTGCAGAGCGTCGCCGGCGGCATCGAAAATCGCGATAGCAGCGAGGGGGCGAACCTCCTGGCAAACGTCAATCCGACCTTCAGCTGGGTGCGCCTGGCCCAGCGTATCCCGGTGAGGATCGCGATTGACCGGATGCCGACCGGGACACGTCTGGTGGTCGGCCGCACGGCCACGGTGGAGGTCGTGCCGCGGCATGCCCCCCCTGCTGTGCGGCAGGGGACGCACGCATGATGCTGCGCCGCCCCGCCCCCGCCCTATTCGCGGCCCTGATCCCGGCGCTGCTCGCCGGCTGCGCGACCGTCGGCCCCGATTACCGGCGCTCGCCCGACGCGATGATCGAACGGCCAAGCGCCTCCGCCCCCTTCGTGAGCGGGGATGAAGCAGCCTTCGCGCAGGCGCCGTTGCCGGATGATTGGTGGCGGCTTTACCGGGATCCGCTGCTCGACCGGCTTGTCGAAGACGCGATTGCGCACAACACCGACCTGCGCGTCGCTGCGGCCAATGTCGCCCGCGCCAATGCCGCGCTCGATCTCGCGGAAACCGCGCGCAGCCCGCAGACGTCGCTTGAGCTTGCCCCCGGCTATGCCCAGCGCTCGGCCGAGGAGGAGCTGCTTCCCGGCCGATCCCTTCCGTCCGCGTCCGTCTATTCGGGGCGCGCGGGCATTTCCTATCAGCTTGACCTTGTCGGTCAGGTCAGGCGCGCGCTGGAGGCTGCCGATGCCGATGTGGCGGCCACCCGCGCCGCTTATGACAGCGTCAGGGTCACGGTGGTTGCCGATACCACCCGCGCCTATCTCGACGCCTGCAGCGCCGGGCGGGAGATCGCCGTGGCGGAGCGGGCGCTGGCGCTGCAGCAGCGGACGACCAGCCTGACGCAGCGGCTGATCCGTGCCGGGCGCGGCATCTCGCTCGATGCGAACCGCTCGCGCGTGCAGGAGGAACAGGTGCGCGCCACCTTGCCGTCGCTGCGCGGCGTCCGGCAGGTCGCGCTGTTCCGCCTCGCCACGCTCACCGGGCGCCCGCCGGCGGAATTCGATCGTACGGTCGCTGCCTGCACGCAGGAACCGTCGCTCGATCGGCCGATCCCCATCGGTGATGGCGCCGCCCTGCTGCGCCGCCGCCCGGACGTGCGCCGTGCGGAGCTGGAGCTGCACGCCGCCACCGCGCGCATCGGTGTCGCCGAGGCGGAGCTGTATCCGCGCATCACGCTGGGCGCCTCCGTCGGTTCGGTCGGCCTGCTCGGCAATGCGCTGGGCAGCGACACCTATAAATTCTCGCTCGGCCCGCTGATCAGTTGGGAATTCCCCAACCGCGGCCGCATTCGCGCCCGGATCGCCGGCGCTCAGGCGGAGGCGGATGCCGCGCTGGCGCGCTTCGACGGTTCGGTGCTGAACGCCCTGCGGGAGACGGAAACCGCGCTGACCGTGTACGCGCGCGAACTGGATCGCCGCGCCGCCCTTGCCACCGCGCGTGCCCAGGCAGCTCAGGCCGCGACGGACGCCGAACGGCTGTTCCGCGCCGGTCGCACCGGCTTCCTGCCGGTCCTCGACGCGCAGCGGACCCTCATCGGCGCGGATCAGGCGCTGGCCACCGCCGACAGTCGGCTGGCGGCCGGGCAGGTGCAGCTCTTCCTCGCGCTCGGCGGTGGATGGTAGCGTCGTTCGAAACGCTACCCGAAAGCCTCGGCGCCGTAGGGCGTGATCCCGCAAACACGACGCCATAATTCGTCATCGGGGCGACTTACAAATGCGAGTCGCCCGCGATCGCGCTGGCTCGCGTTGAAGTCGAGGCTAACCCGACCATCAGACCCTACATTCAGTCTGCCGCCCACATCCTGAAATTACATCGAAAAGGCGCCCCCCACCCCCATAAACGACGATCATGATCCCCATCGCTATTGATATCGACTTGCAGTTGCGGATCAGCTAGGGCGCGCCACAAAGAACGTCAGGGGGATCAATAGTGCGTATTTCGACCATGCTGCTCGTCACCACCGCCATGGTGACGGCGCTGCCCACCCACGCCTTCGCCTCGGTGAAGGACGAAGCCGCGTCTCCCGCGGCTTACGACACAGCGGAAAGCGACGCTCAGGTTCAGGTGGAAGAGGGCGGCGCGCGCAGGTCGGGCGATATCGTCGTCGTCGGCAAGAGCTATGGCCGTGAGGTCGGCAAGACGATCACGCCGCTGAAGGACGTGCCCAATACGGTCACGGTGATCGAGCGCGAGCAGATTGAGGCGCAGAACCTGTTCACGCTGGAAGACGCGCTGACCGCCACCAACGGCATCACCGTGAACGGGATCGGCAGCGAGGATCCCAGCTACTTCTCCCGCGGCTTTGCAATCTCCAACTATCTGGTGGACGGCGTCCCCACCCTGTCGTTCAACTTCCCCGGCGTCGTGCCGGATCTCTTCGCCTATGACCGGCTGGAGGTGTTGCGCGGCCCCGCCGGCTTGTTCAGCGGCTCGGGCAACCCCTCGGGCAGCATCAATCTGGTCCGCAAGCGCCCCCTCGAAACGTTCAAGCTTCAGGGCTCCGCCGGCTATGGCACGTATGACAATGTCCGGCTGGAGCTGGATGTGTCCGCGCCGCTCGGCGACCGGGCCGGGGTGCGCGCAGGCGTCATGGCGCAGGATCAGGACCAGTTCTTCGACTGGGCGCATCGCAATCGCCTGAATGCCTTCGCCGTCGGCAGCATCGAGATTGGCGATCGCACCACCGTCACCTTCGGTGGTTCGTACGATCGCTTCAAGCCGTCGATCCAGTCGGGGCTCCCTGGCTATGCCGGCGGCACCGACGGCAGCGAGGGGCGCCTGCTGGACGTGCGCCGTTCCACCTACCTGGGCGCTGACTGGAACCGCTTCCGGTCGGAAACCTGGACCGCCTTCGCCGAGGTCGCGCACCGGATCAGCGATCGCTGGACGTTGCGCGCGACCGGCCTGTTCACCGATGTCGATCGGACGGACATCTACAGCTACGTCGGGAATGCCGCGATTACCGCGGCGAACCGCGGCATCTCGAACCACGTCGCTTATTACGGTGACAGCAAGTCCCAGACCCGCTCGTTCGACTTCAACGGGGTCGGCAGCTTCCGCCTGTTCGGGCAGGAGCAGACGCTGATCCTGGGCGTCGATTATCAGGCGCAGGATTACGACAGCTACTACACCCGGCTGAGCGGCTATGCGCGGGTCGACGTGTTCAACCCGGTTTCGCCGGTGGAGCCGCCGCTCAACCCTTATGGCCCCCTGCCTTACTATCCGGTGCAGGGCACCAATGCGGTCTGCCCTGGCAGCACCGTTCCGATCGTTCCGGCACCCGCCAATTGCGTGATCCAGAACTGGGGCGCAACCCGCACCGTTATCGAGCAATATGGCACTTACGGTCAGCTCCGGCTGCAACCGCTGGCTGGGCTGACGCTGGTGGGTGGCGGACGGCTGACCTGGTGGGAGCAGACGCTGGACACGCTGCTGCCGAGCCCGCAACCCGGCCAGCCGCAGAACATCGACGAACGCTTCACGCCCTATGCCGGCATCGTCTGGGACGTTACCGAGAACCTCAACATCTATGGCAGCTACGCCGACAGCTTCACGCCGCAGGCGGCACCGGCCGGACGTACCCGCGTGGGCGGTGGAGAGGTGCAGCCGCTGATCGGCAGCCAGTATGAAATCGGCTCCAAGCTGGCGTTGATGGACGATCGCCTGCTGCTGTCGGCCGCCGTCTATCAGATCGAACAAACCAACCGGCTGTTCAACCCGCCGGAAGATCAGACGATCTACCTTCAGGTCGGCAAGGTCCGCGCCCGCGGCGTAGAGGCGGAAGCGACCGGTGAAATCCTTCCGGGCTGGCGGGTCAACGGTGGCTACACCTACACGAAGACGGAATATCTGGAGGACACGCAGCCGCAATATGAGGGGCTGTCGCTGACGCCGATCATCCCGAAGCACATGATCAAGGCGTTCACCAACTATACGGTGCCTGGTGGTGCGCTGATGGGTGCCAGCGTGGGCGGCAGCGTCACCTGGTTCAGCGAGACGTCCGGTGGCAATCCCTCCATCCGTGTCCCGGTCACGGCCGCGACGCCGAACGGCCTGTCGATCTCTTCCCTGGTCCGGCAGCCCTCCTATGCGGTGGTTGATCTGCGCGCTGGTTATCGGATCAGCCCGCAGGTGTCGGTGTCGGTCAACGTCAACAACCTGCTCGACAAGAACTATTACGCCCGGATCTCCTCGACCGGGCGCGGCAACTATTATGGCAGCCCGCGGACGGTGTTCGCGACGCTGCGGTTCGCTTACCCGTGATCGCGCCGGCGACGGAACGCGCTGCCATTTGGCGGCGCCGGTCCGACAATGCGCTGCGTTTCGTCGCCGCAGTGCCGCTGGGCTATGCCGTCGCCAGCCTCTGGGCGGCGGCACTCGCGCGCCTGCTGCCCATGGCACGATCCGAGGCGACGGTAACGGGCACGCTGGTCGCCCTCCTGCTGTGCGCGCTCTTCGCCATGTACGCTTATGGCGCACGCAGCGGGTGGCGCGCGCTTTGGGTGCTGGCGGTTGCCGGCGGAGTGGCCGGTGGACTGGTCTGGTGGTCGATCGCGACAATGGGGCGAGCATGAGCAAAGGTATCCGGCAGTCTCAATCGACGCTGCACACCTGGTCGGGCCTGCTGCTCGGCTGGGTGCTGTTCCTGGTCTTCCTGACCGGAACGATCGCCTTCTGGCGCGAAGGGCTGAACCGCTACATGCGGCCCGAACTTGCCCGGATCGAACAGCCGATGCGGGTGCTTGACGGCGCGCAGCGCTTCCTCGGCGACAAGGCGCCCGATGCGAAGAGCTGGTTCATCGCCATGCCCAATGCGCAGGTGCCCGGCGCTCAGGTGTTTTGGCAGCCGCAGCCTAAGGAAGGGGAGCGTGGCGGCCGGCGCGGTGGACGCGGTCGCCGCGACAATCAGGCGCTGATCGGCGCTGACGGCACTTCCACCCACGCGCGCGACACGCGCGGTGGCGAGTTCTTCTACCGCTTCCATTTCGATCTCTATTACATGCCGGTGATCTGGGCGCGCTGGCTGGTCGGCGTCGCCGCGATCATGATGCTGGTCGCGATCCTGACCGGCATCGTCACGCACAAGAAGATCTTCCGGGATTTCTTCACCCTGCGCCGGCAGAAGGGCCAGCGATCGTGGCTCGACGGGCACAATGCCACGGCGGTGCTGGCGCTGCCGTTCCACCTGATGATCACCTATACCGGCATCGTCACGCTGATGGCCCTGCTGATGCCCTGGGCGACGGTCGCCAATTACACTGACGAAACGAAGATGTTCGCGGATCTCTTCCCGCAGGCGGAGGCGGTCGAGCGAACGGGTCGGCCCGCACCGCTGCTGCCGCTATCGGCCATCGCCCGTGACGCCGAACAACGGCTCGGCGGCCCGATCGGCACGATCGAGGTGAGCCAGCCGGGCGACGCCGCGGCACGCGTCACGCTGTATCGCACGCCCGCCTCGCTGCTCAACACGCGCGCGCCCGCGATCACTTATGATGGCACGACCGGCACGCCCCAATGGCGCTCGCCCGAACCCGGCGGCGCGGCGGCGACTGCCGGCGTGATGATCGGGCTTCACGCCGGCCGCTTCGCGGACGTGACGCTGCGCTGGGTGTATTTCCTGTGCGGTGTCGCCGGTACGCTGATGGTGGCGAGCGGCCTCGTGCTCTGGACGGTCAAGAGACGCGAAAAGCTGCCCGATCCGGCGCGCCCGCACTTCGGCTTCAAGGTGGTCGAGCGGCTGAATGTCGCGGTGATCGGCGGCTTCCCGCTCGGCGTTGCGGGGCTGTTCTGGGCCAACCGGCTGCTGCCAGTAGCAATGCCGGATCGGTCGCGCTGGGAAGTGCACGTGCTGTTCATCATCTGGGGCGCGGCAGCGATCCTGTCGCTGGTGCGGCGACCCGCCACCGTCTGGCCGGCGCTGTTCGCCGTGACGGGAGGGTGTCTCGCCCTGCTCCCGATCTACAATCTGTTCGCCACCCGCTGGAACGCGGCGACATCGCTGGCGGTGGGTGATCTGCTTCCGCTGGGCGTGGATCTGACGCTGGTCGCCTTTGCCATCGCCTATCTGTATCTCGCCCGTCGCGTGGCGCGCTATCGACCGCCAGTGCGCGCGCCAAGGCGCGCCCGCGCGGCGGCGGCACGGGTGGCCGAAATCCAGGAGGCAACGGCGTGACCACGCTCGCCTTTCTTCTCTCGCTCGCGGCGTTCGGCGTCTTCGGTTTCGCCACCGACGATCACCACCACCGCCTCACCGGGCGCCGGCCCACCCCATCCTGGAAGGCGCGCTCGCGAGCGGCGGCCTGGGTCATGCTTGCGCTGGCCTTTGTCGCCGCGATCGCCGCACGTGGCTGGGTTTTCGGTCCCGTGCTGTGGTTCGGCGCGATCATGGTGGCGGCGGGGCTGGTGTTCCTGGCGCTCAATTTCGGCCCGCGCCGGGTGCGCGGAACGCATTCCGTAGGAGGATCTCGATGAGAAAGATGTTAGCCGCTGCAGTCGTGTTGCTGCTGGCCGGTACGGCCAATGCCCATGAAGTGTGGATCGAGCGTGATGGCGCCGGTCCCGCCCGCATCTACCTGGGTGAGCCCGATCAGCCGCCGGTCCCCGGCGGCGATCCCGAATTCGCGAAGCTCAAGGCTCCCCATCTCCTGCAGGCCGCGACCGGGCCAATGGTTCGGCGCGCCGGCCATATCGAGGTAGCGGTGCCGCCAGGCGACGTGCGCGCCTGGGACGATGCCGTCTTCGCTCCCTGGGGCGAGAAAGGCGCGCGCGAAGGCGTCGTCTATTATGCCCGGGCCGGCCGAGCGGAGGCCCGCGCCACGCTGCCGATGGAAATCGCGCCGGTGACAGCCGGCGCAAACCGCTTCCGTCTGTCGCGCAACGATCGCCCGGTCGCAGGCGCGGAGGTGAAGCTGATCCACCCTGACCGCACCACCGCATCGCTCGTCACCGATGCGGACGGGGTTGTCACGATCGTGCCCAAAGGCCCGGGCCGCCATCTTCTCACCGCATCGCTCAAGGAAGGCGCCGACCAACTGGGCGGAGAAACGGTTCAGACCGTCTACCGGATCGCCACCACGAGCTTCGTGGCCGAATAAGGCCGAACGAGGCCGAACGAGGCCGAACAAGGCCAAAACATGCCGGGCGAGGACCGGCCGCAGGCCATCTGCGGCCGGCCCTCGCCTGAATGGTTCTGCCCACGCTGGACGATCCCACCTTGCTCCTGGCGCTGTGCAGTCACGTTCTCGCCGGTGAAATGAGGGCCTCGTTCCGGCGCCATCTCCATCGCCCCGCTTATTGCCCCGAACCGCGCCGGGGCTTTACACTTTCGCTGTCGTGCCTTCTTGCACAGCACGGTTGATCACCTGACGAGGAGCGACGCGTGGCGATCGATGGACCCGTGAAGCTATCCTTCCAGCTGATGCGCGATGCCGAGCCTGCCATAGGGCCGGGCAAGGCGCTGGTGTTGGAGGCAATCGATCGCGAGGGCTCGATCTCCGCGGCGGGACGGGCGATCGGCATGAGTTACCGTCGTATCTGGCTGCTGGCCGAAAGCCTGAACACCGACTGGCGCGAGCGGGTGATCGAGACACGGGTGGGCGGCGGGAAGTCCGGCGGCGCGCAGCTGACGCCCTTCGGCCGCAAGCTGCTCGACACCTATCGGAACGTCGAGGCGCGCATGATGGCAGTCGCCGCTGGCGACGATCTTGATTGGCTAGTGGCGGCGCGCGCGCCGACCGGATGATCGACGCAGAATGACCGCGATCGCCATTGCCGCGTCACGCCGGCGACGCCCAGGCGCCAGGCACATCACCTAGCCTGCAAAGGCACGATGGCTGCATCAGGGCCCGCACGCCCCGCTCCTCAATGGACGCGTCCCTATCGTCCAAAGGCGCTCAGCCGAACGTTACCCTCAGCGTCGCTAACCAGATGCCGGTGCAACAAGCCCAGCAGCAAGGGCGGCGCATAGTTCAGGGTTTCGCCCTTCCCCGGTTTGTATATCAACGGGCATAATATCCATACGGATATGGCGTCAGAGCTCATACAGAGCCGTCGCGCTCACAAAGGGGGTTCCTTCATGCGTCATCTGCTCTGCACAGCCAGCCTGCTTGCGCTTGCCACTCCGGCCGTGGCTCAGGAGCGTGATCCCGGCGGCACTGCGACCCAGGCTGAGGACGACAATGCCTTTGGCCTTGGTCAGATCATCGTCACTGGCCGCCGTGATCCGGGCATCAGTGTCGGGCAGGATAGCGTCGGTCAGGAGGCGCTCTACACCTTTGATCGCCGCACGCTGGATGAAGCAGCCAATCTCATCCCGGGTGTCACCGCCGGCAATTCGGGTGGATCGCGCAATGAACGGCTACTCTTCGTGCGCGGGTTTGACCGGTTTCAGGTGCCCCTGTCGATTGACGGCATCCGCGTCTATCTGCCCGCCGACAACCGGCTGGATTATAGTCGCTTTCTCACTCCCGACGTTGCCGAGATCCAGGTGGCGAAGGGCTATGCTTCTGTGCTCGACGGACCCGGCGCGATGGGCGGAGCGGTCAATCTCGTCACGCGCAAACCGACCAGGGCGCTGGAGATCGAAGGTCGCGCTCAGCTCAACCTCGATCGCGACGCCAACTATGCCGGTCTCACCACCTTCGGGCTGATCGGCACCCGGCAGGACAAATGGTACGCACAGGCGAGCTACACCGCCAACATCGTCGATCATTGGGATCTGCCCGGCAGCTTCGACGGAACAGTCAACGAGGATGGCGGCGCGCGCGACTTCTCCAAGGCAGAGGATTGGCGCGTCAACGCCAAGGTCGGGTTCACGCCCAATGCGACCGATGAATATGTGCTCAGCTATACTCGGCAAGAGGGGCGGAAGAACGCCCCGCTCCACCTCTCCGACACCAGCAACGTCTCCCTGCGAAACTGGAAATGGCCGCAGTGGAACATAGAGAGCTTCTACTTCCTCTCAACGACCGCGCTCGGCGACCGAGCGACGCTGAAAACGCGCGCTTATTACAACGAACTCGCGAACCTGCTGCAATCCTTCGACAATCGCTCCCAGACGACGCAATCGCTGCCGCGCGCGTTCGACAGCCCGTATGATGACAAGGCTTATGGCGGCTCGGCCCAGCTCGACCTTCGCTTGGCCGAAGCTGACACGCTCGCCATCGCCTTCCACTACCGCCGGGACGAGCACAATGAGGCGCAGGTCAGCCGGCCCACCTCGCCGCTGCGCACCGTCGAGCCGAACCAGCGCAGCGTCGAGCGGACGTGGAGCGCCGCGGTCGAGAACCGCCTGGACCTGACGCCCGGGCTGCGGCTGACGCTCGGCGGGAGCTACGACTGGCGCGATCTGGATGAGGCGCAGGAGTTCGGCGTGCCGCAAGGCGCGACCGGCGCCAGCCACCTGTTCAGCTATCCCCTGCGCAACGCCTCCGCCTGGAATGCTCAGGGCCGGCTCGACTGGCGCGGTCAGGATGGCATCGAGGCGCACGCCAGCCTGTCTTCACGCGCGCGCTTTCCAACGCTGTTCGAGCGTTTTTCCAGCCAGTTCGGCACTGCCGAGGCTAATCCCGATCTGAAGCCCGAGCGCGCCACCAGCGCCGAGATTGGCGCATCGCGCAGCTTCGGCCCATTTACGGTGGCCGCGGCAGCTTATTACAGCTGGCTGACCGACGCGCTCGTTTCCGTCCGCACGCCGGAAAACCTGAACCGCCGAGAGAACCTCGGCTCGGCGGACTATTATGGCGCGGAACTGTCGGTCGATCTGCATCTCGCCACCACGCTCGATGCCGGGGTCAACTACAGCTATATTCACCGCAGCTTCGACGTGGGCGCCGCCCCCGCAGGCGGCCTGATCCGCCCTTTCGATCTCACCGATGTTCCCGATCACAAGGGATTTGCCTTCGTCACCTGGCATCCGCTGACCGCTCTCTCGATCACGCCGAGCGTCGAGTTCGCCTCCAACCGGACGACTGTCACGCCTGCATCCGCGAACGGGTTGGTACCCCTCTATTACCGGACCGGCGACTATATCACGGCGGCATTTCGCGCCGAGTTCGACGTCTCGGATCGGCTTGGCATCAGCGCCGGCGCTCGAAACCTGTTCGATCGCTCTTACACGCTGACCGACGGCTTCCCGGAGCCGGGTCGCAGCTTCTTTGTCGGCCTGCGCGCCCGATACTGAGCACCGAAGTCAGCGCTGCCTTCGATCTGCGATCAGGCGAGACCAGTCAGCCGAAAAGCTGTCGACGGCCTCAACTGGTCGCAGTGTCGAGCGCCTCCCGGATACGCGCGGCCAGTTCCTCGATCGTGAAGGGCTTGCCAATCAGCTGCACGCCGGGTTCCAGCACGCCGTTGTGGACAACGGCATTGCGCGTGTAGCCGGTGGTGAAGAGGATCGGCAGTTCGGGCCGCCGCCGCATCACCTCCTCGGCAAGCTTCGCGCCATTGATCTCCGGCATGACCACGTCCGTGAACAACAGCGACACCGCCGGATTGGCGTCGAGAAGCCGCAGGGCTTCCGTTGCCGATCCCGCCGAAATGACGCGGTAGCCGAGTTCGACCAGCGCATCGACGCTGAACTGTCGCACCGCCGGCTCGTCCTCGACGACCAGGATCAGCTCCTGCTCTTCCCCCAGCGGCAGCGGCTGCACCAAGGATTCCGGCTCATGTTCCGGATGATCGCCCAGCAGGCGCGGCAGATAGACCTTTATCGTCGTTCCCTCGCCCGGCTCCGAATAGATCTTCACGTGCCCACCGGACTGTTTGACGAAGCCATAGGCCTGGCTCAGCCCCAGGCCCGTTCCCTTGCCGACGGCCTTGGTGGTGAAGAACGGATCGAACGCCTTGGCGATCACCTCCGGCGTCATGCCTGATCCGGTATCGCTCACCGCGATCAGGACATATTGCCCCGCCGCCACGCCAAGATGGGCAGCGACATAACGCTGATCCAGGTGAGCGTTCTGCGTCTCGATGGTGATCCGCCCGCCATCAGCCATCGCGTCACGCGCGTTGATCGCCAGGTTGAGGATGACATTCTCAAGCTGGTTTGGATCAACATGCGTGCGCCACAGGCCACCCGCAAGCACCGTTTCCAGCTGGATATCGCCGCCGATTGAGTGGCGGATAAGGTCCGACATCCCCGCAACCAGGCTGTTGGCGTTGACCGGCTCGGGGCGGAGCGGTTGCTGGCGGGAAAACGCAAGCAGGCGCTGGGTCAGGTTGGCCGCACGCCGGGCGCCGTCCGCCGCAGCGTCGATATAGCGCACGGCCCGCGCATCCTCGGCGCCGATCCGCCGTTTGAGAAGATCCAGGGAGCCAATCGTCACCGCCAGCATGTTGTTGAAATCGTGCGCGATGCCGCCCGTGAGCTGACCGACCGCCTCCATCTTCTGCGCCTGACGGAGCTGATCCTCCATCTGCTGCAGCCGCTCGCGCTGTTCCACCTCTTTGGTGATGTCGCGTCCGATCGCATAGGTTATGCTGCCCGCCGGGGCCGCAACCCAGGCGATCGATCGCACCGACCCATCCTTGTGGCGGTAACGGTTCTCGACCTGTGCGTGCTGCCCCTCGGCCGCGGTCTCATAAGCGTCGACGGTGTCGTCATGGTGCTCAGGCAGGACGAACTCGTTGACATGATGCCCTACCAACTCGCTCTCGCTGAAGCCAAGCAGCTTGGTCCAGGCCGGATTCACGCGTCGGAAAACGCCGTCGAAGTCGATCTCCAGCATTAGGTCGGGAGAGGTCTGCCACATCAGGCTGAGCTCGGCGGTACGTGCCTCGACCTGTGCTTCCAGCGTTTCGTTCAATTGCTGGATCGCGCGCTCGGCGCGGCGACGCTCGCTGATGTCGGTGAACAGGACAGCGACGTGACGCTCGTCCGCTGCGCCGATGCGAAAGGCGCGCACGTCATACCAGAATCCAAGCGCCGCAGCTTCATTCTCGAAGCGGATCGGCTCGCCGGACAGCGCCACGCGGCCATAGATGTCGAACCAATGCTGCTCATGGTCGGGGGCAAGCTCCCGCATCCGCTTGCCGGCGGCATCCACCAGCCCGGTCTGCGCCTCGAACGCGCGGTTCACTTCGAGAAAGCGGTAATCGACTGGCCGCTCGCCGTCGAAAAGCACCTCGATGATACAGAAGCCCGCATCGATCGTGTCGAACAAAGCGCGATAGCGCTGCTCGCTGGTGCGCAGCGATGCTTCCAAGTTCCGGCGCGCGTCGATCTCGCTTTGCAACAGCGCCGCGCGCTTATCGCGTTGCGCAATCTCGCGCCGCAACTCAAGCTGCGTCATCACCTGCCGCGCGAGCAGTTCCAGCGTGAGCCGCTGACGTTCGGTGATCCCATCCGGCCGCGGCTTGGTGTCGAGCACGCAGACGGTGCCGAGCGGCAGGCCATCCGGCGTTTCCAGCAGCGCGCCGGCATAGAAGCGCAGTCCGGGCTCGCCCGTGACGAGCGGGTTGCAGGTAAACCGCGCATCCGCCGTCGTATCGGGCACGACGAAGATGCCCTGCTGCAGGATGGCATGGGCGCAGATCGACACGTCCAGTGGAAGTTCGTCGGCACCGATGCCGACCTCCGCCTTGAACCACTGCCGACCGCTCGCGATCAGATTGACGACCGCGATCGGCGCCCCGAATACGTCTGCGGCGAGACGAACCACGTCGTCGAACTCGGCCTCCCGCGGCGTATCGAGGATCGCATAGCGGTCCAGTGCGGCGAGCCGGTCGCCTTCATTCCAAGAAGCGCTGTGCTGGTGCGCGCCGCGAGTGTCTTCCTGTTGATCCGCCACCGAATGCGCGTGCCTTATCGATTCAAGCTGTCGGACACCGAACGCGCCAGTTTCCCGTTCGTCTCCCGCCGGCTCGAATGATCGTCGAAACATGCCTGAAAGGTTCGCCAGGCTCGCGCGCACCGTTTGAAAGTCAAAGCGGCTGACCACCCGATTGTCGCGCCCTCGTGCGCTGCGCAGCGCCCTGCCGGATCAGGCAAACAGGGCCGCACTGGCCGGGCCACAGGCCAGCCTGTTCGATGGTCAACAGGATCTTGGAAATGGTGGAGCCGAGGGGGATCGAACCCCTGACCTTCGCAATGCCATTGCGACGCTCTCCCAGCTGAGCTACGGCCCCATTCCGTTGGGAAGGCGCCCACTAACGGGGCGCTTCAGGCTTGGCAAGCGGCGTTTTGCGGCCGCCTGCCAAAACCCGAAATTTTTTCGACGATCAGTTGTTCTCGTCGTCGTCGTTGGACGTTTCGACGCCCAGATCGTCGTCACCGCCCAGATCGACCTCGTCGTCGGCGCTGGGCTCTTCGTCTTCGTCCGCGACCAGATCGGTATCGTCGTCACCGGCCAGATCGCTATCAGCAGCCTGCTTCTCGGATTTGTTCGCCTCGAAGGGAAGCGGCTGCTTCGACTTCAGGATCGGTTCGGGCTCCCAGGCGAAGCCGCATTCGATGCAGGTGACGGGCTCGTCCTTCTGCAGGTCGTAAAAACGCGTCGCGCATTTCGGGCACGTCCGCTTCGTGCCCCATTCCGGCTTGATCATGCCGTTTCTTGCCTTTCGGATGGATGGATCAGCAGGTCCAGAAAGCCTGAGCCTGCGAAGTGGGGCGCGCCTTGCCATAGCGCAACCCCGCTGGCAAGGCGCCGCGCGCAATGGCGCATTCTCATCCCCGCTCCGTCACGATCCATCCCGCCTCCGGCCTTCGCGGGCGGATCCGCGTTCCCGGCGACAAGTCGATCAGCCATCGCGCGCTGATGCTGTCCGCGCTGGCCGTGGGCGAAAGCCGCATCGAGGGCCTGCTTGAGGGGGAGGACGTGCTCGCCACCGCCGCCGCGATGCGCGCCATGGGCGCGACGATCACGCGGGGCGACGACAACGTCTGGCGTGTCCACGGCGTGGGCGTTGGCGGGCTGTTGCAGCCCGAAGGCGCGCTGGACATGGGCAATTCCGGCACCTCCACGCGCCTCTTGATGGGGCTGGTGGCGAGCCATCCGATCACGGCGACCTTCGTCGGCGACGCATCGCTTTCCGGGCGACCGATGAAGCGCGTCATTGATCCGCTTTCCACCATGGGTGCCGACATCACCGCGTCGCCCGGCGGGCGCCTGCCACTGATGGTGCGCGGCCTCTGCCCGGCCGTTCCGATCACCTATACGCTGCCGGTGGCGTCGGCGCAGGTGAAGTCGGCGGTGCTGCTGGCCGGGCTCAACACGCCCGGCATCACGCGCGTGATCGAGCCGGTCGCCACGCGCGATCACAGCGAGCGGATGCTGGCCGGGTTCGGCGCGAACATCTCGGTCGAGGCGGGCGAAGGCGGGCGGACGATCTCGATC
>NZ_LSKH01000214.1:0-105421 GCF_001557395.1 Sphingomonas sp. CCH5-D11
TCCATGCCCAGTTCCTGCACCGCCATGCCGACAAGCGTGCCGGCGATGCTCTTGGCGACCGACCATGTGCGGTTGGCGACGAACGGCCCGAAGCCGCTGGCATATTGCTCGCCCATGATCCGCCCGTCGCGCATCACAATCACGCCAACCGTCTCGCCCTTGTAGGTCGTCCGGTCAAAGGCCTTGCCGATGGTGGCGGAGAGCGCGGCGGAGGGCCGGGGCGCGATGCCTGCGTCGCCAAGCGGCCAGGCGCGCGCATCGGCCGGCGCAGGCAGTTGGCCGCGCCATGGTCCGGCCGGCCACAGCCGCGCCGCTCCCCCGATCGGAGCGAGGACACAGCCCGCACCGGGGGCCCAGTCGGCGCGGCGCGGCGGCAGGTCGCCGGGGAAGGACACCAGAACACTGCGGGCCTTGTGATCGATCGTCGCCTTGAGCCGGGGCAGCAGCGGCTGATAATCCGGATAAATGCCGCGCAGCTCCAGCGCCTCGACCTGCGCCTCCGTTCGCCCCGCGGCGATCACGCCCTCGCACAGCGCCAGCGCCTTGTAGCCGGCGGCGACCGCGTGCTCGTACGCCGTTGATCGATCGGCGGCGATCACCTGTGCCGATACCGGCGCTGCGGAAGAGCCGAGCGCGATCAGCCCGGCGCACAGCAATTTTCGGGCGCGGATTCGCGGCGCGAGGTCGGCAAGATGAAAACTGCGGGTCCGTGCATGTGCGCCAGGCTTCAACTGCGGCTCCTATCGAGTGGGGCAAGCGACCAAGATGGTGAGCGCAGCCTCGGACCGCGCCCGAATGCGCTGCCACAATCGATGCGGCGGGAAAACAGGGCAGATCATGTCGCGGTCAGGCGACGATCCGCACGGGCACGCTCTTCGCCGCCGGAGTCTTCGACTGCTCGTCATGCCAGCTCAGCGGCACCAGCGGGTTCATTTCAGGATAATAGCCCCCGATGCACCCGCGCGGCAGCAGAAACGGTGTGACCGTCAGGCCGCCGACACGGCGATCCACCCCGTCGCCGGCGTCACTCGCCAGCCCCACCACCTGGCCCTCCTCCAGTCCGGCGGCGGCGATATCCTCAGGGTTCATCAGCAGCACGTCGCGCGAGCCCTCGATGCCGCGCAATCGATCGGAATAGCCGTAGATGGTCGTATTGAACTGATCGTTCGACCGCAGGGTCATCAGGCGCCAGCGGCCCTCCTTGTCCTCCGTGCCCCAGCTGTTCAGCTTTTTCGGCAGAGTGAAGTCGGCCTTGCCGCTCTTGGTTTTCCACACCCGCTCACGCGCAGAATTGCCGCGGTAGAAGCCTCCGGGCGTGAACACTCGCTTGTTGAAGTCGTGGAACTGCTCGGGATAGGTCTCCTCGATCGCGTCCCGGATCAGCCCGTAATCGGCGACCCAGTCATCCCAGGGCACCTTGGGGTTGGGCGGCAGGGTCGCCTTGGCCATCCCGGCGACGATCGCGATCTCGGATTTCAGGTCGGCCGATGCCGGCGGCGCCCGGCCGATCGAGCCGTGGATGCAGCTCAGGCTGTCTTCCATCGTCACGGCCTGCGCGCCCGTCACCTGCATGTCCTCCTCCGATCGGCCCAGGCACGGCAGCAGATAGGCGATCTCGCCATTGATGAGGTGGCTGCGGTTCAGCTTGGTGGCGATCTGCACCGTCAGGCGCAGCTTCGTCCAGGCGGCCTCCATCCGCTCCTGCTCCGGAATCGCGCGGATGAAGTTTCCGCCCAGCCCGATGAACGCCTTCACCTCACCGCTCTGGATCTTCTCGCACGCGTGTACCGTCGTCAGGCCTTCCTCGCGCGGTGGCTCGAAGCCATATTGCTCGGCGAGCTTGTCGAGCGGCACCAGCTCGGGCTTCTCCGATATGCCCACCGTGCGCTGGCCCTGGACATTGGAATGGCCGCGCACCGGCGACACGCCGGCACCGTCACGCCCGATGTTCCCTTTCAGCAGGAACAGGTTCACCAGCTGCTTGATATTGTCGCTGCCATGGACATGCTGGGTAAGCCCCATGCCATACATGGCGATCGACCGCTTCGCCTCGACATAAACATCGGCCGCTGCCTCGATGTCGGCCCGCGCAAGTCCGCTTTCCCGCTCGATCTCGTCCCAGCCCGTCGCATCCACATGCGCCTTCAGCGTGTCGAACCCGGCGGTATGTTGTTCGATGAAGTCGACGTCCAGGACATGGATTTTCTCCGCGGCCCAGCGTTCGGTCTCGCGGGCGAACACATGCTTCATCATGCCCGTGATCGCCGCAATGTCGCCGCCCGTCTTCACCTGGAGGTACAGGCAGGAGATCGGCGTCGCCGCTGGCGTCAGCATTTCCTTGGGGCTCTGCGGGTTCTTGAAGACTTCCAGGCCCTTCTCGCGGATGGGGTTGAAGGTCACGATCTTGCACCCGCGCTTCACCGCCTCCTGCAACGGGTGCAGCAGGCGAGGGGAGTTGGTTCCGGGGTTCTGCCCGAAAAAGAAGATCGCCTCGCACAGCTCAAAATCCGAAAGCACGCAGGTGCCCACTGGGGATCCCGTCACCTCCTTCATCGCCACGGAAGTGGTCTCGTGGCACATGTTCGAACTGTCTGGCAGGTTGTTGTGGCCGTACAGACGCGCGAACAGGGCGTAGAGGTAACTGGTCTCCAGGCTCGCGCGTCCGGAGGCATAGAATACCGCCGCGCCTGGATCGGTCGCCTTCAGCTCGCGGCGAATCGCGCCGAACGCCTCATCCCAGCTGCACGGCACATATTTGTCGCTGACGCGGTCGTAGCGCATCGGGTGCGTCAGGCGCCCGGTTTGCTCCAGATCATAATCCTTCCAGCCCTTCAGCTCGGACACGGTATGTTCGGCGAAGAACTCGGGCGTGCAGCGCCGGCTGGTCAATTCCCACAGCGTCGCCTTGGCGCCATTCTCGCAGAACTCGAACGTGTGCGGATTTTTGGGCTTGGTCCAGGCACAGGAAACGCACATGAAGCCGCCGGGCTTGTTCTGGCGCCGCAATGTATCGAGAGCCGCCGCCTTCGGCCGTTCGCGCAGCGCTGTTTCCACGATGCCGCGTACCGATCCCCATCCACCTTCCGTGCCCGAATAGTGAACGGTGCCTTCTTTCGCGTCATCATTCAGCAGCTTGCCCATGGCCCTCTCCTCGCTCGAAGACAGAACAATCGTCTGGGCGGGAGGATGCATCGCCATTCACGGGCGCCGGTGTGCGCTTGATGGGAGCGCGCGCAGGGCGCTCGCTTTAGTCTAGCGCCCGGACTTCCGCCGCGCTGACCAGAACGCCAGGCGCTTCCGGATCTCCCGTTCGAAACCGCGTTCGTTGGGCGCATACAGTGGCTCGGGATCGCCCGCGGCGATCTCGTCGGGATAGAATTCCTGGCCGGAAAAGGCGTCCGGCCGATCGTGATCATATTGGTAGCCGTCGTGGTATCCCAGTTCCTTCATGAGCGCGGTCGGCGCATTCAGGATGTGCTTGGGTGGCGGCAGCGAGCCGGTCTTGCGCGCCAGCGCCGCTGCCTGGTCGAACGCCAGATAGGCCGCGTTGGATTTCGGCGCGGTGGCAACATAGGCGACGGCCTGCGCCAGAAAGAGCCGTCCTTCGGGCAGGCCCGTCCGTTCGAAGGCCTGCCAGGCCGTCATCACCTGCACCATCGCCTGCGGGTCGGCCATGCCGACGTCTTCCGAAGCCGCGCATTGCAGGCGGCGGAAGATCACCGCCGGATCCTCGCCGCCGCCCAGCATCCGCGCGGCCCAGTACATCGCGGCATCGACGTCGCTGCCGCGCAGGCTCTTGTGAAAGGAACTGAGCATGTTGAAATGCTCTTCCTGCCCCTTGTCGTACAAAGGCGCGCGCGCCTGCACGATGTTCGCCAACTGCGCCACGTCGAGCGGCTGGTCGGCATGAAGCGCGAACAGTTCCTCGCACAGCCCCAGAAGGTACCGGGCATCGCCGTCCGCCATGCCGATCAAGGCGCCGCGCGCGATGGGCAGCAGGGGAAGCGACCGGTCGAAATGTCGCTCCGCCCGCGCGATCACCTGCTCCAGATCATCCTCGCTCAACCGCTTCAGCGTGAAGACCTTGGCACGGGATAGCAGCGCGGAGACAAGGCTGAAGCTCGGGTTCTCCGTCGTGGCGCCGATCAGCGTGAAGGTCCCATCTTCCAGCGCCGGGAGCATCGCGTCCTGCACGGGGCGAGAGAAGCGGTGCAATTCGTCAATGAAGACGGCCGTTGCGCGGTTGGTGGCGGTGTGCAGCGCAGCGGCGGTCGCGATCGCCTTGCGCAAATCCGCCAGCCCTGTCGTCACCGCGGATAGTTGCATGAAGTCGTAACCCGCCTCGCGCGCGATCAGCCGCGAGATGGTCGTCTTGCCGACACCCGGCGGACCCCACAGGATCATGGAAGACAGTCGGCCGCCTGCGATCATGCGCCCGATCGCACCGTCCGGTGCGGTCAGATGTTCCTGCCCCACCACATCGGCCAGCCGGGTCGGACGAAGACGGTCGGCGAGGGGGGCATTGGCTGCAGGCGCGGCGGCGGCTTCCGGCGCTTCCAGTTCGGCGAAAAGATCGGCCATGCGCCTCACATAGGCGTTGGCCCGATACTTTCCCAGCAGGGTTGACGATCAGCTTATAAGATATATCTTGATAGTATCTTGAGGAGTTCGGAACATGGAAATGGAAGAAGGCAAGGGCAAGCGCGGCGGCGGGCCGCGCCGTGCTGCCATGCGGAAGGCTGCACGCGCAGCTGCGGGTGGCGCTGAGAAGAAGCGCATGGGCCGCGGTGGCCGTGCGGCCGCTGGCGCCGCTGGTGTTGCCGCCGCCGCTGCTGCCGCCGCTGGTGCGACAGTCGCCGCGCGGGAACTGAAGGGTCGAGGCGGCGTGAAGGCCCGTGGCGGCCGTGCCGGCGGGAAGGGCGCCGTCAAGGGACACGGCAAGGGACACGGCAACGGCCTGGGCAAGCTGGTCGGCCTGCGCCGCCGCCGTATGTTCGACAGCGGTGAGCTGCGCCTGGTCGTGCTGAAGCTGATCGGGGACGAGCCGCGTCATGGCTATGAACTGATCAAGTCGATCGAGGAACTGACCGGCGGCGGTTATGCGCCCTCTCCGGGCGTGATCTACCCGACGCTTACCCTGCTCGAGGAAACCGGCCATGCCGCCAGCGAGGATGATGGCGAAGGGCGTCGTCGTTTTTCCATCACCGGCAGCGGCAGCGCCGAGTTGGTCGAAAAGGAGGAACAGGTCGGCAAGCTGTTCGCGCGCCTCTCCACCGCCGGTGAGAAGCACAAGCGGACCGATGCGATGCCGGTGCGGCGCGCCATGACGAACCTGAAGGTCGCCTTGCAGGATCGCCTCAGCCAGGGCGAGGTCAGCGATGACACGCTGTTGCAGGTCGCTGCCCTGATCGACGACGCGGCGCAGAAGATCGAGCGCCTCGCCTGATCGCGAATGCCCGGCGGCCCTGGTGTCGCCGGGCTATTCCTGCGGCGGGATGGTGGCGGGGGCGTCACCTGCCTGCAGGCCATGGCGCATCAGCATGGGAACGTTCGCGATGGCGAACACCAGCGTCAGCGGGATCGCGCCCCACAATTTGAAACCGACCCAGAAATCCGTGCTGGTGGACCGCCACACCGCTTCGTTCAGCACGGCCATCAGGACGAAGAACAACGCCCAGTTGCGGGTCAGCTTGCGCCATCCCTCATGCGTCAGGCCGGGATAGGCGCTTTCCAGAAGCATCTGCAGCAGCGGTCGTCCGGTGGCGAGGCCCACGCCAAGCGTGGCGGCGAAGATCGCATAGACGAACGTCGGCTTCATCTTGATGAAGCGTTCGTCCTGAAACCAGATTGTCAGGCCGCCGAACACAATCACCAGCGCGCCCGATATCAGCAGCATGGGCGGAATGTGCCGCGTCTTCCACCATGACAAGGCGAGGGCGCCGACCATCGCCGCCATGAAGGCGCCGGTCGCCGCGATGATCCGCGCGATCGCCGGACCGGGCGTCAGGAAATTGACCGCGAAGAAAACGATCAGCGGCCCGTAATCGAGCGCCAGACGCAGGCCGGGGGAGGATTTGCTCGCTTCGCTCAACTGAAACTCCGTTCGCCCGGTGTGATCCCGCGGGCGCTTTGCCATCGATCCGCGACTCGCGCGGTTTCTTGTCCTGATCAGAACCGCTGACGATCGCTGCGGTTCACCCGCCGCGATCGACGCCTGCGATGATCCGGCTCACTTCATTGGGATCGAACGGCCTCAGGTCGTTCATCGACTCGCCAACGCCGATCGCGTGGATGGGTAGGCCATAGCGTTCGGCGGCAGCCACCAGCACGCCGCCGCGCGCCGTGCCGTCCAGCTTGGTCATCACCAGACCCGTCACGCCGGCGACTTCCTTGAATACCTCGATCTGGCTCAGCGCATTCTGGCCGGTCGTCGCATCCAGCACCAGCACCACGTCATGTGGGGCGGCGGGGTTGATGCGGCCGAGCACGCGGCGGATCTTCGCCAGCTCGTCCATCAGCTCGCGCTTGTTCTGCAACCGCCCGGCGGTGTCGACGATCAGCACGTCGATGCCCGTCTCCGTCGCCTTCTTCACCGCGTCCCACACGATGCCGGCGGCGTCGCCGCCTTCCGGCCCGGTCACGATCGGAACGCCGACCCGATCGGCCCAGGTCGCAAGCTGCCCGATCGCCGCCGCGCGGAACGTGTCGCCCGCAGCCAGCATGACGCCGTAATCCTGTTCCATGAACAGATGCGCCAGCTTGGCGATGGTGGTCGTCTTGCCCGAACCGTTGACACCGATCACCAGGATCACCTGCGGCCGGGGAAAGGCGTCGATCTCCAGCGGCTTGGCGACCTGCGCCAGCACCTTCTCGACTTCTTCTGCCACCACCAGGCGGATGCCGAGCTCCTCCATGTTGCGCTCGAAGCTGCCCTCGGCCAGCCGGGTCCGGATCCGCGTGGCCGTTTCCGGCCCCAGGTCGGACGCGATCAGGGCCTCTTCGACTTCCTCCAGCGTCTCGTCGTCCAGCCGCGCGGTGCCGAGGCCGGCGAGATTGCCGACCAGCCGGTCGGACGTGCGACGGAAACCGCCAAGGAGCTTGTCATGCCAGGAACGCTGGTCAGTCATGCAGGAATCCCAATGAGGTGATCGTGGGCAGCGCCAGTGATGGTAACCGATCGAACCGTGCCGATCGCTCCCGTCCCGCTGGTCGATAGAAGAGTGGCGTCACCGTTCAAGCTTGTCGCGGCCCGATCCGGTTCTGGCGAGAGAGGATCGACGAGCCGGACCTCGGCGAAATTCTCCGCATGGCCGCGGTCGCCAGGCTTTTCGATGACGATCCGCTGGCTCGTGCCGATCAGCGATCGAAGCCAGGCGCTGCGGCGCTGTTCCGCCGCCGCGCGCAGCCGCGCCGCACGCTGCTTGACCACCGCGGGCGCCACCTGCGGCATCCGCGCGGCCGGCGTGCCCGCGCGCGGCGAAAAGGGAAAAACGTGAGCCTGGACGATATCGCAATCGTCGATCAGGGCGAGCGTGTTGGCGAACGCCGCCTCATCCTCGGTCGGAAAGCCGGCGATCAGGTCCGCGCCCACCGCAATGTCCCGCCGCGCCTTCAGCCGGGCCACCATCGCCACGGCTGCGGTGCGCAGGTGCCGCCGCTTCATGCGCTTCAGGATCAGATCGTCCCCCGCCTGAAGCGACAGGTGGACGTGCGGCATCACTCGCGGCTCCTGCGTGATCAGCTCGAACAGCCGCTCGTCGATCTCGATCGTATCGAGCGAGGAGAGGCGAAGGCGCGGCAGCGTGGGCACGCCGCCAAGCACCGCTTCCACCAAAGCGCCGAGCCCGCCGTCGTAGCTGGTCAGGTCCACCCCCGTCAGCACGACCTCTTGCGCACCTTGCTCCACCAGGCCGGCGACCGCCGCGACGACCTGCCCGATCGGCTCCGAACGGCTCGGGCCGCGCCCCATGGGTATCGCACAAAAGGTGCAGGAATGATCACAGCCGTTCTGCACGCCCAGGAATGCGCGCGCGTGGCGACGCGCCGGCGGCCGGTTCGGAAAGCCGCCCCAGGTCGCCGGCAGCAGCTTTGCCGCATTGGGAACAATCCGGTCGACCTCCGGCATGGCTGCGAAGCCTGCGCGGTCCATCTCCGATGCACAGCCCGTCACGACGATCTGCGCCTCCGGCCGGTCGCGCCGCGCGCGCCGCACCGCCACCCGCGTCTGCCGCATGGCCTCGTTTGTCACACCACAGCCGTTGATCACCACCATATCATTGGCACCGACGAGCGCGCGAATCGTTTCGCTCTCGGCAAGGTTCAAACGGCAGCCCAGTGTGATGACATCGGGCGAACGAGGGGAAAGCATGGTCGGCGATCTAGGGAGAGAGCACGCGTTAGTCCACGATGCCGCGCAGGAGGTGCTGGACTTCTGGTTCGCACTGTCGATGGAAAAGCAGTTCGCAAGGGATGCGGCGCTTGATGAGGAAATCGCGTCGCGCTTCGGTGCGCTGCGTGATGAGGTGCTTCGGACGGGAGCCGCGGAATGGCGTGACGGCCCGGATCAGCTGCTCGCCGCGATCATCCTGCTCGATCAATTCTCCCGCAATATCTACCGCGATTCGCCGCGCGCCTATGAGGCCGATACGCTCGCGGTCGAGCTGTGCCGGCTGGCGATCGAGCGCGGCTGGGAGTCCCGCTACGCGACGGAGGAACGCGCGTTTCTTTACATGCCCCTGATGCATGCCGAAGACATCGCGATGCAGCGGCTGAGCGTTGCCAAGTTCTCGGAAATCGGCGGCGGCAACCTGTCCTATGCGATCGGGCACCTTGAGGTCGTCGCCCGCTTCGGCCGCTTCCCGACCCGCAACGCCGCACTGGGCCGCGACACGACCGCCGAAGAGCGTGCCTATCTGGATGAGCCCGGCGAGAGCTTCGGCCCGCCCAAGGATTGAGAGACAGGGGGCAAGGCGCCGGCCCCTCTCCGCCGCATGGTGGCGCTAGGGGCCGGATCGATCGCCCGCCGTGCGATTACTTGCCCTGGAACACGGCCTCGCGCTTTTCCAGCAACGCGGCCACGCCCTCGCGATGGTCTGCCGTCGCATGGCTCACCGCCTGCGCCGTGGATGCCGAATCCAGCGCCTGGTCATAGCTGCTGGTCTGGCCCTGTCGCAGCAGCGATTTGGTCAGGCGCAGCGAATGGGGCGGCAGCGCCGCGATCTTGCCGGCAAGCGCCAGTGCCTCGTCCATCAGCGTGTCATGGGGCACGACCCGGCTCACCAGTCCCCAGTCGGCAGCCATGGCAGCGTCGATTACGTCGGCGGTGAAGAACAGTTCGGCGGCACGGCTCATGCCGATCGTGCGCGGCAGCAGCCATGATCCGCCGTCACCCGGCACCAATCCCAGCTTCAGGAAGGTGACGCCGAACTTTGCCTTGTCGCTGGCGATGCGGATGTCGGCCATGCACGCCACGTCGCAGCCAAGGCCAATCGCGGGCCCATTCACCGCGGCGATCACCGGCATGTCCAGCGAGAAGAGCGCCCGCGCGATCCGGTGAATGTTGCGTTGATAATGGCTACGGATGCCAAGACCGGATCCGGAGAATGGCCCCTTGGGATCGGCCATCTTCTTGATGTCGCCGCCGGCCGAAAAGGCGCGTCCTTCGCCGGTCAGGATCACGCAGCGGATCGACATGTCGGCGTTCAGCGCGTCGCACGCGGCGCGCACCGCCTCGCCGTCGCCGTCCGCGCCAAGCGCATTCATCGCGTCCGGGCGGTTCAGGCGCAGGATGGCGATCGGGCCGCGGATCTCGGTGGTAACAACGGTCATGAATGATCTCCGGTCAGCGCAGGCCCAGGCCGCGCGCAATGATCCCGCGCAGGATTTCGCGCGTGCCACCACGCAGTGAGAAGCTGGGGGCGTTCAAGGTGATGTTGGCAAGGACGGCGACGAAATCGGATGTGGATGCGGCATCCGGTTCGGCATCGATCAGGTTGCGGGCGATATCCGGCAGATCCTGTTCGAAGGTCGCGCCCAGATCCTTGACGATCGCGGCATGCGTGCCCGGGTTCGCGCCGGCTTCCAGCATCGCCGCCACGCCGCGCGACAGCCGCCGAAGCGTGACGAGATGGGCGGTCAGTCGCCCGAGCGCCAGTTCCGCCGCCTCGCTTGACGAGCCCTGCAGGGCACCGATCAGCTCGATCAGCAGCTGCATCGAGGAAAGGAAACGCTCCGGTCCGCTCCGCTCGAACGCGAGCTCGCTCATGACCTGTTCCCAGCCTGCGCCTTCCGTCCCGATCAGGGCGGAGCCAGGGAGGAACGCATCCTCGAAATGCACCTCGTTGAAATGGTGCTGGCCGGCAAGATCGATGATCGGCCTGATCGTGATGCCGTCGGTCGCCTTCAGGTCGACCAGCAACTGGCTGGTCCCGGCCTGCCGGTCGGCGGGGCCTCCGCTCGTCCGGCAGAACAGGATCATGTAATCGGCATGGTGCGCGCCGGTCGTCCACAGCTTCGTGCCGGTCACGCGCCAGCCACCATTTTCAGGAATCGCGCGGGTGCGCGTCGCGGCCAGGTCGGAACCCGAATCGGGCTCGCTCATGCCGATGCAGAACACCGTTTCACCCGCCGCAATGCCGGGCAGCACCGTCTGCTTCTGCTCCTCGGTGCCATATTTCAGCAGGCTGGGCCCGCTCTGCCGATCGGCGATCCAGTGCGCCGCGACAGGCGCGCCCGCCGCCAGCGTCTCTTCCACCACGACATAGCGTTCAAAGGCGCTGCGCTCATGCCCGCCATATTGCTTGGGCCATGTCATGCCCAACCAGCCGCGTTGGCCCAGCTTGCGGCTGAAATCGCGGTCGAAACCGTTCCAGCTGTCGGCACGCCGCACCGGCGCCCGATCCGCCAGTGTCTCGCTCAAAAAGGCGCGTACCTCGCTGCGCAAAGTTTCCGCGGCTTCGTGGACCTGCGGTGTCGGAAAGCGAAGGGTCGTCATGCCGCCACCACCATCGGCCAATAGCCGTCCCGTCCTGCGTTCAGCGCGCGTTTCCCCAGCATCAGCGTCCAGTGCCGCTGGGTGCCGAACTCGTCACGCCACGCCCATAAGGCGGTAGTGAAGCGATGCAGCGAATGTTCGCGGGTGAAGCCGATCGCGCCGTGAAGCTGGTGCCCGATCGCCGTCGCCTTGCTTGCCGCTTCGCCGATCCGCGTGCGTGCGACGGCCACGGCAAAGCTCAGGTCGCCGCCGCTGGCATAAGCGTCGGCGGCGTGATCGGCCGCGGCGGATGCGGCGGCCACTTCGCCCGCCAGCTTGGCCAGTTCCTGCTGGATTGCCTGAAATTTCGCCAAAGGCCGACCAAACTGGACGCGGCTCGATACATGCTCCACGGTCAGCTCAAGCACGCGCTCCAGCGCGCCTGCCATCTGCAGGGCGCGGGCAAGGGCGCCCAGTTCCAGCAATGGCACGCCGCCGCTCGCCTCCGTCTGCCCGGCAGGTATCGCCAGACGATCACGCGGATGGCCGGCAAGGTTGGTGCTTTCCGCTGACATGGGCAGCGTGTCATACCGCTGCACTCCGCCTGCGCTGGCCACGACGACCGTCTGGGCAAACCGGCCCCAGGGGACGCGGGCATCGCCGCTCTCGGCCAGGCCCACCGGCCCCTCGGCCAGCGGCAGTCCCGCGGCGGCCAGCGCAGCATTGGCGACAATGGTTTCAGCGAGGGGCAGGGCGAGGGCGTGGCGACCGGTCTGCCGGATCAGCGCAAGCGCCTCGATCGCCGGTATGCCGAAGCCGCCATGTTCCTCGGGCACCAGCGCGAGCGGAAGTCCGCTTTCCTCTATCGCGGCCCAGGCAGTGTCAGGCCACACGCCCTTGCTGCCCGCATCGTCGATTGCGCTGGCGTGGGTCGTGAACAGCCGCTCGGCCGTATCGGCCAGCATCGCGCCGACGTCGTTCATCTCCATCGCAACAGCCGGTCCTGCTTGTGCATGGCCGCTCCTCTCCGTTTGGCCTGTCGCTAAGCAACGTTCCGGTGCTTGTCCACCTGACACTGCGGCTGGTCGGATCGCGATGCCGCCAGTACGAAGGGGTAGTTGCTGGAGATGTCCGTGCGTCTTTTTTCCGCTTTGCTCCTTTTGTTGTCGCTGCTCGCCCCCCCGGCCTGGGCGCAGCAACGCGGCCCGCTGGTCCTTGCCGCGGCCAGCATGCAGGAGGCGCTGAGCGCCGCCGCCGATGATTGGGCGAAACAGGGGCATGCCCGGCCCGTTCTCTCCTTCGCGGCATCTTCTGCCCTGGCGCGACAGGTCGCGGCGGGCGCGCGGGCCGATCTGTTCATATCGGCCGATCAGGAATGGATGGACGATCTCGCCCGGCGACAGCTGCTGGCGCCCGGCAGCCGGGCGGATCTTGTCGGCAATCGTCTGGTCGTCGTCGCGCGCCCAGGCCAACCGTCGATCGTCGGCCTCAGCGGCGCGGCGCTGGGTCGCGCGCTCGGCAGGGCCGCGCTCGCCATGGCGGATCCCGATGCCGTACCGGCCGGTCGTTATGGCAAGGCGGCGCTCGAACGGCTCGGCGCCTGGGAGATGGTCCTGCCGCGGGTTGTCCGGGCGGAGAATGTCCGGGCCGCGCTTGCGCTGGTCGAGCGGGGGGCAGCTCCGTATGGCGTGGTTTATCGGACGGACGCGCGAATGGCATCCGGGCTGAGCGTCGCGGGCGTCTTTCCGCCGGCCAGCCATGCGCCAATCACCTATCCGATCGCTCGCCTGCGCGCCTCCCGCCACGATCAGGCCGAAATGTTCCGCACGTTCCTCATTTCTGCCCGTGGCCGGCAGATCATGGGCCGTTTCGGCTTCACCAGACCTTGAACGACGGCCTGCAAACGATCGTCTCCCTGTCCTTGCTGATCGGGGGAGTGGCCACCTTTGGCTCACTGCCGGTGGCCTTCGCGCTCGCCTGGTTGCTGGCGCGCGGCCGCTTTCCGGGCAAGATCCTGCTCGATGGTCTGGTCCATCTGCCGCTCGTCGTCCCACCCGTGGTGACCGGCTGGATGCTGCTCCTCGCCTTTGCTCCCGCCGGTCCGCTCGGCGCCTTGCTCGACCAATGGTTCGGCATCACCATCCTGTTCCGCTGGACCGGCGCCGCGCTGGCCGCCGCGATCATGGCCATGCCGCTGATGGTCCGGGCCATTCGCTTGTCGCTGGAAAGCGTTGACCAGCGACTTGAGCAGGCCGCACGAACGCTGGGTGCCGGCCCGTGGCGCACCTTTGTGACCATCACCCTCCCGCTTTCGTTCCCCGGCGTGCTCGCCGCCGCCATGCTCGGCTTCGCGCGCTCGCTTGGAGAATTCGGTGCCACCATCACCTTCGTTTCCAACGTGCCGGGCGAGACCCAGACGCTGCCGCTTGCCATCTATGCCGCGCTCCAGCGTCCTGGCGGCGAGGCGATGGTGTCGCAACTCGCGGCCATATCGATCGCGCTCAGTCTCGCAGCCCTGATCCTGTCGGAACTGCTCGCCCGCCGCCAGGGGCGCCGCCTCCATGTCCTTTGACATAGACGTGACGGTCCGGCGCGGGGGTGCCCTGGTCGCCGCCGCCTTTCGCACGGGCGACGGCGCCAGCGTCCTGTTCGGCCCATCCGGCGCCGGAAAGACCAGCATCCTCATGACGATCGCGGGCCTGCTCCGCCCGGATCACGGCCACGTCCGAGTCGCCGGCCGCTTGCTCTTCGATGCCGTGAGCGGAGTCGACGTGGCGCCTCAGCGGCGCCGATCGGGCGTCGTGTTTCAGGAACCGCGGCTCTTCCCGCATCTCTCCGTGCGCCGCAATCTGCTCTACGGGGCGCCGCACGCGGCCGCGCTGCCGGACATGGCGAGCAGGCTCGACATCGCCCATCTGCTCGATCGCTGGCCGCGCACCCTGTCAGGCGGCGAAGCGCGCCGCGTGGCGATCGGCCGCGCGCTGCTGAGTGAGCCGGATTTCCTGTTGCTCGATGAGCCGCTCGCCTCGCTGGACCGCGCCCGGCGAGAGGAGGCGATGCGCGCGATCGAACGCGTCCGCGACGAGGTACGGTTGCCGATGCTGATCGTGACGCACGATCCGGAGGAGGCCGAACGACTGGGCGGGCGGCAGATTATCCGGCTGTGACGTCCTGCGGATGATGCGGGACCAGGATCAGCGTCCGCCCCTCCACCCGCCAGGATTTCAGCCGCGACAGAAAGTTCATGCCGAGCACGTCCGTATCGCCGAACGCCGGTGAGACGACCACCGGCACGTCGCGCGCGACGACATTGCCAAGTTTCAGTTCCTCGACGGCCGCAGTCTGCGCCCGGATGGTACCGTTGGCGGTGCGCAGGAGCATCGGAAAGAGCGCATCGCGCACGTCCAGCCCTGCGCGCGTAGCCGTGTCGAGGGATAAAGCGGTAACGGTCGCGCCGCTATCGATCAGCATGCGCCGGGTCAGCCCACCGAAGCGAACCGAGGCCCAGAAATGGCCGTCCGGGCTCATCGTGATGCGGGTCTCCTCGCCGACCACCTGTTGCCCCGAAAGGTCCAGCATCTCCGCTACCCGTCCGAGATAGGGATCGAACCGCTCGCGCTGCCCCAGCACCAGCGCCAGCGCGGCGATGAGGATCAGCCATGTGAACACGCCGACGATCCGCCCGATGACGGGAAGTCGGCGCAGGAACCCGGCGATCAGCGTGACGGCCAGCAGCGTGAGGATCAGCGGAAGGTGAGGGGCAAGGTCGGCCAGAGCAGGCATGGAGGCGATATAGGAGCGCAATCCTTGCTCTGCGATGATCCGCCGTCACAAACATCGAACGAACCGGCATCGACAGAACCGGCATCGAACGAACCGGCATCGAAGAAACCGGCATCGAAGAAACCGGCATCGACAGAACCGGCAGCGACAAACATCGCGGCGGCAATCTGCGACAGGCAAAAGAAAAGGGACCGCCCGAATGAGCGATCCCCTTCTTGCCTGTGAGCGAACTCCGACGCCGTTTGGCGGCGCGGAGCAGCCGGATCAGCGCTTCGAGAACTGGAAGCTACGACGTGCCTTGGCGCGGCCGTACTTCTTACGCTCGACGGTACGGCTGTCGCGGGTCAGGAAGCCCGCTGCCTTCACCGGGGCGCGCAGTGCCGGCTCATACTTGGTGATCGCCTGGCTGATGCCGTGCTTCACCGCACCGGCCTGGCCCGACAGACCACCGCCCTTGACGGTGCAGATCACGTCATACTGGCCCTCGCGCTCGGTGATGCCGAACACCTGGTTGATGACGAGGCGCAGCGTCGGACGTGCGAAATAGACTTCCTGGTCACGACCGTTGATCGTGATCTTGCCCGAGCCCGGCTTCAGCCAGACGCGCGCAACGGCGTCCTTGCGGCGGCCGGTGGCGTAAGCGCGGCCGTACTTGTCCAGCTCCTGCTGGCGCAGCGGCGTCGTCGGCTGGGTCTGCACCGGCGCTTCGGTGGTCGTGGCGGTCTCGGCACCGGCGGCGGCCGGCGCGTCAGCGGCGGGCTGCTGCGCCTGCTGGGTCAGCGCGGCGAGGTCGGAAAGCGACTGGCGATTGTCGGACATTATGCGCCCACCTTGTTCTTGCGGCTCATGCCGGCGATGTCGAGGACCTCAGGGTTCTGCGCTTCGTGCGGATGCTCTGCGCCCTTGAAGATGCGCAGGTTGCGCATCTGCTGGCGGCCGAGCGGGCCACGCGGGATCATGCGCTCCACGGCCTTCTCGAGCACGCGCTCGGGGAAGCGGCCTTCCAGCACCTTGGCGGCGGTGACGCCCTTGATGCCGCCGGCATAACCGGTGTGCTTGTAATAGACCTTGTCGGCCAGCTTGTTGCCGGTGAAGCGCACCTTGTCGGCGTTGATCACGATGACATTGTCACCGCAATCGACGTGCGGGGTGAACGACGGCTTGTGCTTGCCGCGAAGCACGTTGGCGATCACGACCGCGGCGCGGCCGACCACCAGGTCGGTGGCGTCAACGATGTGCCACTTCTTTTCCACCTCTGCGGGCTTGGCCGCCTTGGTGGTCTTCATCAGCGCCTTCATGGGCTATGGACCTTTGCAATAAACGAAGACGCCGCCCCCAATTCGAGCGCGGCGTGTTGAGGGGCGCTCTGATGTAAGCCGTGCAGAAAGTCAACAAAACCGCGGCGTTCACGACGGGTACCTAAATACCGCCGCGATCGTCACGCCCGTGTTTGCTCACGCTGTGCTCAGAAAAACAGCTTTCGAAAGCTCACCTTCACCGACCGGCCAAGCGGATCAAGCAGCGCCGGTTGATAGCCGATCGGGACCGCACCGGTCGCGTCGCGCACATCAAGGCGTTGGTTGAACACGTTGTTGATCGCCAGCGTCAGCCGGGACCCGCGGAAGAATGGCGCTTTCTGCACCAGCGACCGCTGTTGGCTCAGGTCGGCGAAGATCCGCAGATTGGCCGTGAACAGCGAGCCGAATGCAAGATCCTCGGGCGATGACGCGCCGCCGGGGTTGGCCAGGATGGTGGTGCCGCTTTCCCAGGTGCCGTTCAGCCTGATGCCGATCCCGCTGCGGTTGTACCCGGCGTTGAACTGGATCTCGTGCCTCGGCTGCCCGCCACGGGCGCCCACGGCCGAGCCGTTCAACAGATCGAGTTCGGGCACACCCGGTCGGATGGTGATCGTGTCTTCCAGGCGCCAGGTGTGAAAGGCGCTTAGCTGCACGCGTCCGGCTCTGCCGCCGCCGAAACCGCCACCGCCGAACCCGCGCGGGCCTCCGCCGGGGAATGCCCGTGGCCCGCCGGTTCGAACGCCGCTCTCGCTGGTGCCGGATCCGCGCTCCTGCCGGAACCGCTCGCGGAACTCGGACCGCCGCTCCTCGATCTGCTCGGGGGTGAGCGGCTGGCCGTCCGGTCCGGTCGGCGGCGGTGCTTCCAGTTCCTCCGACCAGTTCAGCCCCCAGCGGATCTGGCGCTGGCGACTGCTGTCGAAGTTGACCGGCCGATTGTCGATGCGGATCAGCGTTCCGGCGGCATCGCGATCGAACCGGTCCGGAAAGGCCGCCTCGATCTCGGGCGTGGCAGTAGGAAAGCTGGCGATCGGATTGTCGATCCGGCTGTCGGTATAGTTCACCAACAGGGTAAGATCGGTGGCCGAGATGGGCTTGGCGGTAAGCCCCAGCTTGAGCACGCGTCGACGATCCGCCAGCAGGCTAGGATTGCCGCCCTCAACGGTGGTCGCATCCACGGTCTGGCCGGTGGTAAGGTCGAATACCCGCACGTTGGGCGTGACGATCGTCGGGTTGCCGAGCTGCTGGATCGTGGGGGCACCTTCCTCGTGGGTTACGGAGCCGATCAGCCGGATCGCTTCTGCCGGGCGCCAGTTGAAGCCGTAACCCACCGCGCCAAGCGTTCCGAAATCCGAAAGCTGGTCCACCGCTCCGTTCACGTTGAAGCTCAAGGCGCCGATCGGGCCGTCGCGGAACACGGGAAGATCGACATTCGCCTGCCCGTTCGCCTGATCGCGCGACAGGTCGGTTGACGACAAGAGGTCGGCCCGGCGCGACTCGCTGTGCAAGTCTCGTAGCGAGACGCCCGTCTTCAACGTGGCGGTCAGTGCGCCCGCCGGCAGATCGACGATGCTGCCGCTTAACGTCGCTTCGCTTTGAAACAGCTCGGTGACGGAGCTGGCGCGATCGCGCCGGACAGCCGTGCCATAATCGCGATCGGTTCGTGTGGTGGACCAGTCCCGGGTATATCCGCCATCAAGAGACCAGCGCCACCGCGCCAGATCACCGTTCAAGGCATAGTTCAGCGATCCGGTGCGCGTCCGCGCATCACGGCGCAGCGGCTGGCCATCCGATGCACTGCCAAGGCCGGCGAGCGTATTCGCGCCCTCAAGCTCACCGCTCAGCGTCGCGGAGACGTTGCCCAGGATGGTGCGATTGTAGGTCGCGTTCAGCTTGGCCGCATCGCTTGCGGCCAGAAGCGTGCGGTTCGGATCGGCATTGGCAAGCTCGCGCTCGGTTTCGAACAGCGGATTGCTGCGCGTATATTCGCCATCCACGCTGAAGCGGCTGCCATTGCCCAGACGCAGGTAGTTGAGGTCGGCCTCATGAACCTGCCGTCCCCCGTCGGTCGCCAGGTTCGTCTCGACCTCGGCGGTCACGGCATTGAAGCGCCGGCGAAGAACGATGTTCACCACCTTCTGGTCAGCGCGATAGCCGTATTTGAGCGCGACTTCCTCCGGCAGGATGTCCACCCGCTGGATCGCTTCCGGTGGCAGGTCGCGGATCTCGCGAAAGCTGCTGATGCGCCGGCCGCTCAGCAACACCACCGGAGAACCGGACTCGCGCCCCTGGATGCTTCCGATCAGAGGGGAGAGCTCCTCCAGCAGCTCACCGATGTCGCTGGCGCCATAGGCGCGTATGTCGCGTCCGCTCAGCACCACTTCAGGCTTGATGTCGCCGATCACGGATCCACGCGGCGTCCTGTTGCCAGTGACGACGATATCGTCCTCCAGCTCCAGTTCCTCCTCGGCATCAGGCGGCGGCGCCTCCCGACCCGCCGGAGCCTGCTGCGCAGGACTCGGAACGGGAGCCGCCGGCACTGCGGCAGCAGGAACAGCAGCAGGGGCAAGGGTAACGAGAGGCAGAAGCCATGCAGGCAAGGACGTGCTCCCCAGGGAGGTTGGTTGATTGGACCGGTCTGAACGATGCTTGTGGCTGCTATGTGCCGATCCACGGGCTTATTCGTCGCAAGATGTATCCGGCGCAGAAGAACGGGCGCTGAATAGGGTTGCCGCGTGGATGTTAAGCGAAGGCTGCGGTGCTAGGGTCCGCGCTGGGAGGAGTAGCAAGAGATGAGTGATCCCACGCCACCGCCCGATTCCAAGCTGACCCGGTCCAAGCGTCAATGGGCCGCCGAAGGGAAGTTCATCGCTCCCCCTGGTGCCGCGCCCGAGTGTGATCGCCTGCCGCCGGGGCAGCACCTCGTGCGCAACTGGCCCGTCCTGGACCTTGGCCGACAGCCGCACGTCTCGCTCGATCGCTGGCGCCTGGACGTGCGCGGCCTGGTGTCCCGACCGATCACGCTGGATTGGGAATCCTTCCAGCAACTGCCGCAAGCGAGCATGCGCTCCGACATTCACTGCGTCACCACATGGTCGCGCTACGACAATGATTGGTCAGGCGTGTCGACCGCGACGCTTCTTGATCTGGCGGAGCCGCGCGACGAGGCTCAGTTCGTCATGCTTCATGGCTATGATGGCTACACCACGAACGTCCCATTGCACGACTTCGCCGACCCCGCCGCGTTGATCGCCCATTCATGGCAGGGGCAGCCGCTCACGCGGGAGCATGGCGGCCCGGTCCGCGCGATCATTCCGCACCTTTATTTCTGGAAGAGCGCAAAATGGATCAGCGCGATTGAGTTTCTCGGCGCGGATCGTGCGGGGTTCTGGGAGGTGAATGGATACCACATGCGCGGCGATCCGTGGCGGGAAGAGCGTTATGGCTGAAACCGTCCGGAAACAGGCCGAAAGTGGCAAAGGTGCGGCCGAAAGCGGCTCAGGTCCGGCCGATCATGCCCGGATATCAGCCTGCGCCTCGGCCCACTTTATGCGCGGCGGCGACCACTGCGATCAACAGGACGGCGGCATTCACCTGATGCGCAACGGCGACGTTGATCTCGACGCCAGTCAGCAGAGTCGAGATCCCCAGAATGATCTGCAACCCGACAAGCAGGATCACGCTGCCCCATGCGGCAACGGCGCCAAGGCGTCGCGCGGCAACCGCCAGCCAGATCACGGCCAGGGCGGCAACGAATGCGAACCAGCGATGCGCGAACTGCACCACCACCGGATTGTCGACGAGATTGCGCCAGGCCGGATCAACCATCGGCGTGTTCTCGGGGAAGAGGGTCTCGCCCATCAATGGCCAACTACTGAAGGCGTAGCCGGCATTCAGACCCGCGGTGAACGCGCCCAGCACGATCTGAAAACCTAGCAACAACAGCGCTGTAGCGGCCAGGGATGTCAGCCTGGCGGGACGGGAAAGCGGGCTGCGGGCAAGATCGCGCAGATCAAGCGCGGTCCAGACCACGCCGCCCAAGATCACCAACGCGGCCGAAAGATGCACGGCGAGGCGTACGTGGCTGACGTCGGTGCGTACCGACAGACCAGATGCCACCATCCACCAACCGATCGCACCCTGCATTGCGCCCAGTGCGAGTAGCGCTAGCAGGCGCGGCATATACCCTGACGGCACCTGACGTCGGATGGCGAACCATAATAGCGGCAGCGCGAAGGCCAGCCCGATCACCCGGCCGAGCAAGCGGTGCACATATTCCCAGAAGAAGATCGCCTTGAACCCGCTGAGGGTCATGCCCGCGTTAATCTGCTGATACTCGGGAATTTTCTGATAGTTCGCGAACTCAGCCTGCCATTGCGCGTCATTCAGCGGCGGGATGATACCCGTGAGGGGCTTCCATTGCGTAATCGACAGACCCGATTCGGTCAGGCGCGTAATGCCGCCGACGGCTACCATCAACACGATCAGTGCAGCCACTGCGTACAGCCAGCGAGCAAGAGCCAGCGGTCGGGCTGAAACATGAAAGCCGGGACTGGGCTTGAGCATGATGCCCTTTAGGATCGCCGAAGCACGGGGGCAATGGCGCATCATCTCGCCAAAAAATTGCTGGTGTGATGTTGTATCCTCATCATCACGGCGCTATCTGCGGGTCAGATGCTAACCGCTGCTCGCCCTGTACTGTCTTCTCGGCTGGATCGTTTCGCGATCATCGTCTCCGGGCTGTGCGTGGTTCACTGCATCGCCAGCGCTGTATTGCTGGCCATGCTATCGGCCGTCGGAGGGTTGTTCGTGGACCCGCTGGTCCACGAGATCGGCCTTGCCGTGGCGATTGGCTTGGGCGCGTTGGGACTGGGGCGGGGCGCGCTTCAGCACGGGTTTCTTCTCCCGATTGCAGTGGGTTCGCTCGGTCTCGGGATCATGGCCGGTGCCTTGTCGCTTCCGCATGATGCCGGTCTGACGCACGATGGCGAGGCGCTCTGGACGATCATCGGGGTCGCCATTCTAGCCTTTGGTCACGATCTGAACCGCCGCGCTGTCGGCTGACGATCAGCTCTTCCTCGCAAGCTCCGCCGCAAGTGAGGCAGTCGCGCTACCGCGACGCGCCGGTTGTGGCTGATCAGGCGATGGCGCCCAGCCGGTAAGAAAGATGATCTCGAACCGTTCGGCGGTGCGACCGTCCGGATCCGCGGCGTCGGCAAACGCACTTGCGGTTCGTGCCAACGTGTCTCGGCGGAGCGACTGCCGCTCGATTAGGACATTGGTGGCTGCCATTCCTCGAAGATCGTCAAGCAGCTTGCCCAGCCCGCCGTATCTCACGCGCAGCGTCTCTGTATCGGCAACGGGCAAGGCGAAGCCCGCCCTCATCAGCAAGTCGCCGGCGGAGCGCACGTCTATCTGCGGGTGGAACCGAGCTACTGGACGTTCTCCCTCCGCCGTTCGCAGCGCGCCGCGAAGCGTAGAAAGTGACCCGGCACCCAGCAGGGCGCCCAGGAACAAGCCGTCAGGTCGCAGCGCGCGCCTGGCAAGGGCGAGCGACCCCGGAACGTCATTCACCTGGTCAAGCACGCCAGCCGACACCACCAGGTCGAATGACGCGTCGGCAAAGGGCAGACGATCTTCGTCGGCCTGAATGGCGCCGCTCTGGCGGGCGAAGGTATGTCCCGCGTCCATGCGCGCGACTCGCGAGCCCGCCGGCGGAACGTAAGCACCATCAAAGCTGCCGAGATCGAGCACGTCCACGAAGCTACGTTTGACGGTTGCGAGGCGCTCCGAGATGCCGTCGAGCATCGCGGCGCGTACGAAGTCGTGCGCCGAGTAATTCAGGGCTGCCCGGTTGCGGAGGACGCGGCGGGCGGCTCGATCGAAAATTTCTGGTGCGCTCATGCAGGCGGCTTGTGCGCGGATCATGCAGTCGCGACAAGCATCGCGATGCTGTCTGCGCTTCTTCGTCCGGTTGTCGACTTTGCGCTGCCGCCCCGATGCGCGGGATGCGGAGCGATCACGGATAGTGATCATCGGTTTTGCGCAGCCTGCTGGAGTTCGCTTCATTTTCTCGGACCGCCTTGGTGTGCGACTTGCCACTCTCCGTTCGAGTATGATCAGGGCCCCGATGCCCAATGCGGCCCTTGCCTCGCTGCGGCGCCGGTTCACGCCAGCGTAGATGCGGCGGTCGCTTACGGGCCGGTGTCGCGTACCCTTGCGCTCCGCCTCAAATACGGCGGGCGGACATCCTTGGCACGGACCGCCGCCAGTCTCATGATCCGCCACCTGCGCAGTGATGCGCAAGTCCTTGTTCCAGTGCCACTTCACCGCTGGAGAATCTGGAACCGCGGCTTCAACCAAGCCGGGCTGATCGCGACGGCGCTTTCAGAACAAAGTGGTGTTCCCCACGCGAGCGGCACCTTGGTGCGGCGCAGGTCTACGCCCGTGCTGCGCGCAATGAACGGAGCAGCGCGCCGACGCGCCGTTCGCGGCGCATTCTCCGTCGCTTCGGCGGACAAGTGGCGGATCTCGGGGCGACATGTCGTTTTGGTGGACGACATCTATACTAGCGGGGCGACCACGGATGCGTGCGTGCGTGCGCTACGGCGGTCAGGTGCGGCGAGCGTCTCCATACTGTGCTGGGCGCGCGTGATCGATGCCGTGCCAGATTGACAATCGACCTCAGCAACCACACGTCAAGCCGATGGCACAGGTAGAAATCTACACCAAGGCGTGGTGCCCATATTGCGTGCGCGCCAAACACCTTCTCGCGAGCAAGGGCGTGGAGCCGACCGAGTTCGACATCACTCTGGGCGGGGCGAAGCGTGGTGAGATGATTGATCGCGCTGGAGGGCGTACGACTGTCCCGCAGATCTTCATCAATGGTCAGCATGTCGGGGGATCGGATGATCTCGCTGCGCTGGAGCAGGCCGGTAAGCTGGATGCTATGCTCGCTGCCGCACCATGAAGGCTGCGATACTGCAGATGACGAGCGGGATTTCGCCCGCCGCAAATGCAGAAATTCTGGTCACGGCGGTGCGTTCGGCAGCTGAACATGGCGCCGCCATGCTGTTCACGCCGGAAATGTCCGGGCTGCTGGATCGTGATCGTGCGCGTGCGGCGCAGTCGATCGTGCGGGAGGAGAATGACCGCGTCCTTGGCGCGGTGCGCGAGGCGGCGGCAAAGGCGGGGATCTGGGTGCACCTTGGTAGCCTGGCGTTGAAGGGTGACGCTGACCGGCTCGTCAACCGCGGTTTTGTCATTGATGGCGCGGGCAAAATTCGTGCCCATTATGACAAGCTGCATCTCTTCGATGTCGATTTGCCCAACGGCGAAAGCTGGCGTGAGTCCGCGGCCTACGCTGGTGGAGAGGGCGCCGTGGTAGTTGATACGCCACTGGGCGCGTTAGGCCTTTCGATCTGTTACGACTTGCGTTTCCCTGATCTGTTTCGTGCCTTGAGCGATGCCGGCGCGACGATCCTCTCGGTACCGGCTGCCTTCACTAGGCCCACCGGGGCGGCGCATTGGAACATATTGCTCCGTGCTCGAGCGATTGAGTGCGCTGCCTTCGTCATCGCGGCCGCCCAGACGGGCAAGCATGAGGACGGGAGGGAAACCTACGGTCATTCGCTGGCGGTGGACCCCTGGGGAGACGTCCTTGGCGATATGGGCGAGAGTGTCGGCCTCGGCTTTGTGGACGTGAATCCCGCCAAGGTCTTGGACGTCAGGCAGCGTATTCCGGTCATTGCTCATCGCCGCTCCATTCCGGCTGTGACGGTGGTGCCGCAATGATCGTGTTCGATCTTCGTTGTGCGCAAGGTCACGTGTTCGAGGCTTGGTTCGCCTCGTCGAGCGCCTTTGAGGACCAGCGGGAGCACTCGCTCGTACAATGCCCGATCTGTGCTGACACGGCGGTGGAAAAGGCCGTCATGGCGCCGAACGTTGCAGCCAAGGCGAATACCCGCCCATCGGTCACGCCCGAAGTGGTGAAGGCCGCCATGAAAGCGCTGGCGACGGCGCAACAGCAGGCGCTCGAAGGGTCGCGCTGGGTGGGAACGGGCTTTGCTTCGCAAGCACGCGCCATGCACCTCGGGGATCAGGAGCAGGAGCCGATCCACGGCCAGACGACGCTGGAGGAGGCGAAAGCTCTAGCCGATGAAGGTGTCCCGGTCGCTCCGCTCCCGTTTCCGGTGCTGCCGCCCGAGCGGACGAACTGAACTGGTTCGTTCACCAAGCAACTGCGTGCGTCATTGACCCGCCGACACCCGCACCGTAGCTAGGCGGCGTGCCCCCGTAGCTCAGCAGGATAGAGCGACGGTTTCCTAAACCGCAGGTCGTGAGTTCGAATCTCGCCGGGGGCACCAACGGAACAAGATGGCGCTCAAAATGGCGCGGCCATTGGTGCCTTTTGTGGTCTCGAAGCGAAGCAACGATAAAGACGGGCGCCGCAGTTCGGCGCCCGCCCATTACCTGTTCACGCCTTGACGTGTGCCGAGATGTACTTGTTCATCTCGAACATGGTGACCTTGTCCTTGCCGAAGACCTTCTGGAGATTGTCGTCGGCGAGGATTTCGCGCTTGTTCTCGGGATTCTGAAGGTTGTTCGACTTGATATAGTCCCAAACCTTGCTGATCACCTCGCTGCGCGGCAGCTTGTCCGTGCCGACGATCACGCCGAGCTCGGGCGAGGGCTGAACGGGGGCGTGAATGCCGCCGGTCTTGGCCTTGCCCTCCTCAGTCTTGGTCTTCGTAGCCATTGCTGTCCTTCCTGTTGCGCCGGTCATTCGGCATCTCGGAATCACGCCGTTTCGAAAGCGTGACGTCTCTTGTGCGCTGCCCGGTGGCGCTTGTCACCACCCAAGGTCAAGGCCTTGATGGCCGGCGAATTGGCGTGCTGCCGATCGCTGCGCTAATCAGCGCCCGAACAGCCTTAGCGGAGAAGGCATGGAAACGCTCAGTCAAAGCCGCGCCTATGAAGGTATTCAAGGCGTTTATCGGCACCATTCAGCCGTCACCGGGACGGACATGACCTTTTCGGTTTATGTGCCGCCACACGCGCCGGGAGCTCGGTTGCCCGTCTTGTGGTACCTGTCGGGGCTTACCTGCACGCATGCGAACGTAACCGACAAGGGAGAGTATCGCCGCGCCTGTGCTGAACACGGCATCGTGTTCGTCGCGCCGGATACCAGCCCGCGAGGCCCAGGCGTTCCGGATGACGAAAGCTGGGACTTCGGTCAGGGCGCAGGCTTCTATGTCGATGCCACTATAGAACCGTGGGCGGTCAATTTCCGGATGCGCAGCTATATCGAGGATGAGCTTCCTGCATTAATCGCCAGCGAGTTTCCGATGGCTGACCTGACACGACAGGGAATTTCCGGTCACTCTATGGGCGGCCATGGCGCCCTGACGATCGCGCTACGAAATCCCGGCCGGTTCAAGAGCGTGTCAGCATTCGCTCCCATTGTGTCTCCCTTGTCCTGCCCTTGGGGAGAGAAGGCGCTGAGCGGATATTTGGGTCCGGACCGCGCGGCGTGGCGCGCCTATGATGCCTGTGCACTGATCAAGGACGGCGGGCGACTTGACGCGATCCTGATAGATCAGGGCACGGACGATGGGTTTGTGCATGAGCAGTTGAAACCCGAGCTGCTCAAAGACGCGTGCGACGAAGCCGGGATCAGCCTCACATTGAGAATGCAGCCTGGCTACGACCATAGCTATAACTTCATTTCGACTTTCATGAGTGATCACGTCGCTTGGGCGGCTGAGCGCCTCTGAAAAGAACGGGCCCCGAAGGGCCCGCTATAGATCGACCTTTTGCTCCGGCCGGTTGATCCCGGCCGGAGCGGATACGCTTAAAACTTGAAGCCTGCCGCGACGCCGTAGCGCCGCGGTTCCACAGTGAACACGTTCGTGTACAGGCCCGAAGACTGATCCGTGACGAAAAGGCCGGTGATGGCGTCATTGCCGGTCAGATTGCTGACGAATGCCCGGATGTAGAACTTGTCGTCCGGCCCGTTCAGCTGAACCTGGGCATTGACCACCTCATAGCCAGGGATTCGATCGATCGGATTCAGGTTGAAGATCGTGCCATATTGGTCGCCAGTGTAGTTCAGGTCGGCGCGGGGCACGAGGGTGTAGTCCCCGATATCAATCGTGTACTGTGCGCCTACCGACCACTTGAACGTCGGGCTATTCGGCAGGCGATTGCCTTTCACGCTCACCGGATTGCCGTCGAGCAAAACCGAAACGGGCGCGTTGGTGGCGAGCTGTTGCGCTTGCAGGAACTTGCAGGCGCTGAATGCACCGTATGTGCCGTTGGCAAGCAGCGGAACGGTACCGTTCAATCCGAGCAGCGCATTGCTCGCATCCACGAACCCGCGAGACGCAGCCGCATTGCCAGCTGTCGTGGGCAGCACCACGCAATTGTATGCAGCCGCCATGTCCTTGACGATCACGGCGTCGGAGCGGCCGCCGGAAACATCACGTGGATTAGTAAGCAGACGATCCTGCGACACCTCTGTTTTAAGATAGCTGAAGTTCGTGTTGATCACGAACGCCGGCGTCGGGCTGAGGATCGCTTCCGCTTCGACGCCGTAGATATTTGCGCTGATATTGTCGTTGACCGAAGTGCGCGCAACAATGCGGGTAAGCTGCAGGTCCTTGTACTTGTAGTAGAAGCCAGTGACGTTGAGGCGCAGCGCGCCATTGCCAAAGGTGTTCTTGCTGCCGATCTCGAAGGAGTCCACCGTTTCCGGCCGAAACGTGGTCGGCACGGCGAACAGCGGGGACAGAGGCGGATTGATGCCGCCTGATTTATAGCCACGCGCATAAGAGGCATAGATGAGGTTGTCCGGCGTGATCTGGTAATCAAGCACCGCGCGGCCCGTCATGCGCGAGTAACTTACGCGTGCCTCTGCCCACGGCTGCGCCCCCGGGATGGTTGCGTCGAAATCAGCTGCGCCGCTGTCAAAGGCCGGATTGGCATCCGTGGTGCCGATCGGGAGAAGGGCGTTGGCGAAGGTGGTACGCGCACGCACGTATTTCTTGTCGTTGTTGTACCGGGCGCCGAGCGTCAGTTTCAGCTGATCATTGAACTCGAAATATGCTTCGCCAAAGATGCCGTAGGAGTCGAGCTCGAAGCGGTCCGAATTGCTGCGGAAAAATGGTGATGCCAGGAACGAACTGGTCGTGCGACCGGCGCCCGCACCAGAGATCGTGCCAATCAGACCCGACAGATAATCAAGGCCGACGTTGTTAACATAATAGTCGATGTCACGGGCGACGGCGTTCGTATAGATACCGCCGAGGAGGAAGTTGAACGGCCCATCGAAGGAGCTGTCCACATGCACTTCGCCGACCCAGCCCTTCGAGTTAGACCTGGATCGGTCGAAATCGAGGCTCTGAGGGAAGCAGCCGATCGTCTCGCCGCCATATACGCCGACGCCGCTGGGGCCGCCGTCGGATTGGCAGATGCCGCCCTGCGGCCCGTTGGGGATCAGTGCATTGCGCAGTCCGGCGAACAGCGGATTGTACAGCGGCGATGCAGGATTGCCGACCGCCTCCAGCGTGGCAAAACCGGGAGCATTCGCGCCCAGACCGTTCACGGCGAGGTTATAGTCAGAGGTGGCGTTCAGCTTGCTGCGCGAGTGACCGGCCGTCAGGCTCACCGCGATGTTGCCGAAATTGTGATACGCCTTGAGCGTGTAGATCTGGTCCTCGGTCTTCCAGGTCGGCAGATAATCCGCTGTGACCGTGCGCAAGTCGCGCGGGTTCACAGCATTGGCAAAGGCATCCGGCGTGGCAGGTATGCCCGGGCTGCCGATGCTGCCCAGACCAAAGGGCGCCAGCATCGGCCGGGTGGCGGCCAGCGTGGCGAGGAAGGTCGGAACATAGGCCGGGTTGCTCGTCGACAACGCCACAGAGGCGTCTGCAAGGAACAGCGGAAGTCCCTGGATCGATTCCGTGGCGCCGCCAAGGGTCGCATTGGCGTTCGGGGTGCCGAAGTCTCGGCGGGTGGGAAGACAGCCGAGAATGCCGGTAGGATCACGATCGCACAATTGCTTCTGCAGGCGCGAGCGATCGTCGTCCTCTCGGCTGTAGTATGCAATGAGGTCTACGCGAGTGTCCGGTGACGGCTCCCAGGACAATGTGCCGCGGAGCGAATACATGTCCCGGCCATCGAAGCTGGTGTTGGTATAGGTATTCTTGATGTATCCGTCGCGGTTGAGATAGTAACCGGCAACGCGAACGCCGATCGTCTCTGTTAGCGGAAGATTGATCATGCCCTTAACGCGCTTCGAATCGTAGTTGCCGTATTCGAACTCGCCCGCGGCGTGGAAGCCGGAAAGATCAGGTTTTGCAGTGATGATGTTCACGACACCGGAAGTCGCATTGCGCCCGAACAGGGTGCCCTGCGGGCCACGCAGGACCTCGATTCGCTCGATATCGTAGAATTCGCCTTCCAGAATACGTCCGCCGACCGGCTGTTCGTTCAGTGCAATGCCTGTTGCGGAGTCGCAGGTCACGCCAACGCAAAGGTCGCCGATGCCTCGGATGGTGAAGGTATTCGTGGCGAACTGGCCTTTGGTGAAGGTTACGTTCGGCAGAGTCTGCTGCAAAGCAAGCGGATTGACGATCTGCTGCTTTTCAAGGTTCTCGGCGGTAAACGCCGACACGGCGATCGGCACGTCCTGAAGCCGCTGCGACTGGCGCTGGGCCGTGATGACGATGTCGGCGTAACTTCCAGCGCTGGACTGAGGCTCTGAAGTGCGAACCTCTTGGCCGGGGCCATTAGTCGGCGCGGTATCCTGAGCCGAGGTTGTGGCTCCGGTTTGCGCATGTGCTGGCGTTGTGGCCACGATCACGATAGCGGAAGCAGCAAGCAAATAGGATTTTCTCATCGATCTCCCCTCCTGGGACCCATGCCCGCTCTATGGCGGTGTCACGGTGTTTGATGGTCCGGTATGGAAGTTAGCGTCAGAAAATTTCGTTCGTCAAACACATTTCGAAAGGATTTAATTGCCAGGCGCGCAGTTGTGTCTGAAATGGAACAGTAGCTGAGTTAAACCTATGCTTCGATGCAGCATCGGTTTCGCCGCAATGCACAAAGGTTGGTCGTAGATGATTTCAGAAAGCTCTCCGGAGGATGGCGATATTGTTTCCGAGGACGGGAAGATCGCGGTTCCAGATCATGTTGCAGATGCGATACAAACGCTGATCCGCTGGGCCGGAGATGATCCCTCTCGCGAGGGGCTGATCGATACGCCACGACGGGTGGCGCGTGCCTGGAAGGAGTATTGCGCCGGCTATTCGGAGGATCCGTCACACCACCTCTCGCGAATCTTTGAAGAGGTGGGTGGTTATGACGAGATTGTTCTTTTGAAAGATATTCCGTTTCAATCGCACTGCGAACATCACATGGCGCCCATTATCGGCCGCGCGCACATCGCGTATCTGCCGAAAAATCACGTGGTTGGCATCTCGAAGCTGGCGCGAGTGCTTCATGCCTTCGCCCGTCGTTTGCAGGTGCAGGAGAGACTTACCGCAGAGGTAGCGGACTGCATCTGGAACGGACTGAAGCCGCAGGGGGTCGCGGTCGTCATCGAGGCGAGCCATGCCTGCATGACGGCGCGCGGGGTGCGGACGCCTGGCGTGTCGATGGTCACCAGTCGGATGATGGGGGTATTCCGCGATGACGAGCGCAGTCGCAAGGAAGTGCTCGCGCTGATGGGCATGCAAGGGCGCGCATGACGCGCAATGTTCTGATTACGGGGGGAGCGAAACGGCTGGGTGCGGCCATCGTTCGCGCCTGTGCGGGCGCGGATTGGCGCGTGCTGGTTCACTATGGATCATCGTCGGCCGCAGCAGGCGCGCTTGGCGAAGAATTGGATGGTGCCGTGGTTCAGGGCGATCTGGCGGACACGGCACGTCTAACCGATCTGTTCGAGCGGGCACGCGCCGTGGCCGGCGGACCGATTCACGCGCTTATCAATAGCGCCTCACAGTTCGAGGAAGATCGCCCCGAGGCGATTGATCCGAGGCTGGCGTCGCGGCTCTACGCGGTCAATTGTATCGCACCGGCCGTGCTCACCGCTGCGCTCGCGGCGCAACCGGATCTCGAGGCTGGCGCCGTGGTAAATTTGTTGGACCAGAAGCTCCAAAATCCGAATCCGGACTTCTTCTCCTATTCACTGAGCAAATATGCACTTTCCGGTGCGACGGACATGATGGCGATGGCCTTCGCACCGCGAATTCGCGTCAATGCCATTGCTCCCGGCCTGACGCTGCCGAGCGGCGATCAAAGCGCGGACGAGTTCGACCGTGTCGCGCGCGAAAACTTGCTGCGTCGGCCCGTTGGCGCGGACCAGGTTGCGGCGGCCGTCGTTTACCTTCTGGACGCGACCAGTGTGACCGGGCAGACGCTTTATGTCGACAGCGGCCAGCGCTTCCTGAAGCGGCAGGGTGATGTGATGTTCGAAGGTAGGGAGCGGATTGCACCGGGTGGCTGAATACTCGATCATTCTGGACCAGTTCGACGTAGCGATGCGCCTTGGCATCCATCCACATGAGGCAGAGCCGCAGCGCGTACGCCTCTCCGTCGAGATGACTGTGGCTTACGCGGCAGCGCCCTCCGCTGACGCGATTTCTGAAGTGCTCGACTATGATTTCTTGCGGGACGGCATCCATCAGCTGGCGTCCGGCCCAGGGTTTGCGCTGCAGGAGACACTGGTGGAAGCGGTAGCTGACCTGTGTCTTGCTGACAGCCGCGTGCTGGCGGTCAGAGTTCGTTCGATGAAGCTGGACGTCTATCCGGATGCTCGCGTCGGCTGCGAGATCATCCGCCGGCGCTGAAGGTCCAAGTCACTTGGCACTACAAGGTAGCCACACCTGAGCTTCAGCCTGGTGCCGCCGCCAAGCTCAACAGGAGCGAGGCAGCGGCAACACGGGATCAGGCGGCAGCAAACGGGTTCACTACTGCGCGCGGTTCGCGGCACTCAGGACCGCCCGGACGCTCGCGGTTGCGATATCGGTATCGATCCCGACACCCCAGATGGTCTGTCCGTCCACGGTGCGGCACTCGATATAGGCGGCGGCCTGCGCTCCGGCGCCGTGCCCAATGGCATGTTCGGCATAATCGACCACGTCGAGCGCGGGGCCCGTCGATTCGGTAAGAGCGGCGATCACACCGGAGATGAGGCCATTGCCACGTCCAGAAAGCGACCGTTCCTCCCCATCAATTGCGATGCGACCAATAAACAGTCGATCGCCTGCGGTGCCGGTCTCCTCATAGTCGCGTAGAACGAAACGGTCACGATCACCCGGAAGATAGGTCCGCTCGAACGCTCCCCAAATGTCCGCTGCGTTCAACTCCCGGCTGGTTTCGTCCGCCAGCGCCTGAACGTGTCGGCTGAAGTCGGCCTGCAGCCGCTTCGGCAGCTTCAGGCCCTTGTCCTGCTCGATCACCCACGCAACGCCGCCCTTGCCCGATTGAGAGTTGACCCGGATCACAGCCTCGTAGCTGCGACCGAGGTCGGCGGGATCAATCGGAAGATAAGGCACTTCCCAATAATCGTCGTTGCGGGAGGCTTGTGCGGCAAACCCTTTCTTGATGGCGTCCTGATGGCTGCCTGAAAAGGCGGTGAATACGAGATCGCCGGCATAGGGCGTGCGGGGGTGCACCGGAATGTTGGTGGCGTATTCCACCGTCTTGACGATGCCGTCGATGTCCGAAAGATCCAGCCCCGGATCAATGCCTTGTGTGTACATGTTGAGGGCAACAGTCACGAGATCGCAATTGCCGGTACGCTCGCCATTGCCCAGCAGGCAACCTTCCACCCGGTCAGCGCCGGCCATCAGCCCAAGCTCGGCCGCAGCGACACCGGTGCCACGATCATTGTGAGTGTGAAGGCTGATCACCACCGCTTCCCGGTTCGGAATGTGGCGCCCGAAATACTCGATCTGGTCCGCATAGATATTCGGCGTCGCGCATTCGACCGTCGCCGGCAGGTTCAGGATCAGCGGCCGTTCTGCCGTTGGGCGGAGAACGTCCATCACCGCTGCGCAAACCTCGATGCTGAAATCCACCTCGGCGGTCGAAAAAGTCTCCGGACTATATTCGAAATGCCATTCGGTGTTCGGACGCTTCGCCGCCTCGTCGCGCAAAACCTTCGCACCCTCGACCGCGATCGACTTCACTTCCTCGCGGCTCATACCGAAGACGATCCGGCGCCATGCCGGGCTTACCGCGTTGTAGAGGTGAACGATGGCGGCATGTGCCCCGTCCAGGCTGCGGAAACTGCTTTCGATCAAGTCGCGCCGGGATTGCGTCAGCACCTGCACAAGCACGTCTTCCGGCACACGATCATCGGCGATCAGTCCGGCGATGAAATCGAACTCGGTCTGGCCCGCGGAAGGGAACCCAACTTCGATCTCCTTCAGCCCGACCTTGACCAGCAGGTCGAAGAAGCGGGTCTTCTTTTCGGCATCCATCGGATCGATGAGTGCCTGATTGCCGTCACGCATGTCGGTCGACAGCCAGCGGGGTGCGCGGGTGATCGTCTTCGACGGCCACTGCCGATCTGGCATGTCGATGATGGGGAAGGGACGGTATTTGGTCGATGGATCGCGCAGCATGATGGGCTCGCTCTGCTGATGGGGCTTTCAGGTCGTTCTAGCTGGCCCTTAGGCGGATCGCGGTGCCCAGAGGCACGCGTCGGTATTCGCGCCTAAGGGCGCGTAAGTCGAAGAAGAAGGCCGCTCGCCCGGATCATCTCGCGTTGGTTGCCCGATCACGGCAGCGAAGTCCAGCGGCAAAGAAATTTGACGCTTTCGTAACGATTTGCGCCGCAATGCCAGAATGTCGGAAGGCAAGCAGGAAGGGACCTTGGCGTGCGACAGCTCCTCTATATCAGCACGGCGACCCCTGGTGCCGTGATCGACATCACCGGCATCCTTTCCAGCTCTCTGCGCAACAATCGTCGGGACGGCGTAACCGGCCTGCTGTGGACGGATGAGCGCCGCTTCCTTCAGGTGCTGGAAGGGGCGGACGATGCCGTTCAGGCGGTTCTGAATCGGATCAAGATCGATGCGCGTCACCGCGGTATCGTCGTGCTTCAGGATCGCACGATCGCGGTGCGCGAATTCGGCGCTTGGGAGATGGCGAGACGCGGCCCCGGTGACACTGCCGACGCATTCGATGTTCGCATGCGTCAGTATCTTGCCGGAGCCTCGCCGTCGGTACGCGGCACGTTCGAAGGGCTGATCGCTGCCCGACGCGCCGCGTGACGATTACTTCTGGAAGGCGGCGGTGATCTTCAGCTTTACCTCGTCAGACACCATCGGAATGCCGTAGCCGATGTTGAACTCGCTGCGACGGATGACGCCCGTCGCCGTAAAGCCGACATTCTCCTTGCCGCCCATCTGCGCTGGCATCTTGCCCGCACCGTAAAAGCTGGCGTCCAGCGTGACCGGCCGGGTCACGCCATTCAGCGTCAAATTGCCCTGAATGCGCGCATTCTCTCCGCTTGGCGTCACCTGCGTCGAAACAAAACGCGCCGGGGCTGGCGCTGCGCCGAAGAAATCAGCCTGCTTGCCCGCGTCGGCCGGCTTCAGCAGATGCTTCGTCAGGCCGGCGCTTGCAGTAGTTACTTCTGCCACCGGGATCGTCACGTCCACCTTGGCGGCAGCGGGGCTCTTGGGATCAAGGGTCAGGGTGCCCGTGACGTTGCCGAACAGGCCGAAGTACGGCGAGAAGCCGAGGTGATCGACGGTCCACTCAACCAAGGTGTGGCCAGCATCTGCCGTATAGGTTCCACCGCTGATGGCCGCGACGTTCTTCGTTCCGGGAGCGCTGCTGGGTGCCTGCTGGGCAACGACGGCGCCAGTTAGAAGAGCGGAGAGAAGGAAGGCGTGTGCGATGCGCATGATAAAGGCTCCCGAACCGTTTCGCGTTTGAAACCACAACGCGCTGCGGCGGGAAAGCTCCTCACGCAAAACAACTCGTTTCGATTATTTTTCGATCCCGACCGTCAGATCAAAAGTGATCCGCACCCAGACGCCGATCATCGGCTTTCCGTTCGTGCGCGGCGGGCGGACCAGAAACTGCCAGGAGGCGCGCCGTAGACCGCGGGCGATGCCGGAACCGGGCGTCTCCCCCATTTCACGGCAATCCTCAACACGATTGCGCTCCGCTGTGCGGCAGGCGATGATTCCCCATCCGCTCTCTCGACGCGGCGGCATGTAGGTCACGAGTTCCGCGCGTGTGGGCTCGCGCACCCATTCGGCCGCGTACAGCGTCTCCCCGCCCGGTGCTGCGCCCGGCATCCCCTGGCTGCCGCCGCCGGCCATGGCGGACGAACCGCCGCCGGTGTCGCCAACCGCAGGCGGCGCCGACGCGATACGGCCGATGTCTGATCCGGCGAATTCCGCACGCGAGAGATTGATCACGCCGGGAAGCTGGATTGGCGCTGGCGGCAGCGGTGGAGCAGGGGGCGGCGCGTGCGTCGGTGCCTCCGCGCGCTGCTGCTGTTCGCGCGGCCGCGTTTCGCTACGCTGCTCGCTCCGCTCGGCTGTTGGTCCCGCTCCGCGAACGTCAAATGTCGCGAGTGAGCGACCGTCGCCGGGGCTAAAAGACGGCAGGCCCCCCATCCGGATCAAGACCCAGATGAGCAATCCGACGATCACCAGTGCCAGGGCGATTGACGTCGCGCGACTTCGCCAGGAGGGACGCGCCCGGTACGTCGCGTAGGGGGAAGACGCCGCCCGCATCGTCGCGACGCCTAGTCGCTAACGCCGGCGGGAACAATGCGGCGAGAGATCTTCAGAACGGGTAATTTTTTTGTCTTCGCGGAGCTTTGCGGTCGAGGATCGCGAGCCGGCAGGGGTGATGTGGCGCGCATCGGCAGCCACAACACTCCCGTTTGCCCTTGCGTCAGTTCTTGGCCTTGTCGACCAGCTTGTTGGCGCCGATCCACGGCATCATCGCACGCAGGTTGCTGCCGACCTGCTCGATCGGATGCGCCGCGGCGGCCTTGCGCGCCGCCTTCAGCTCGGGCTGGCCGGCGCGGTTGTCGAGCACGAAGTTCTTGACGAAGCGGCCCGACTGAATGTCGGCGAGGACACGCTTCATCTCTTTCTTGGTCTCGTCGGTGATGATCCGCGGGCCGGTGGTGATGTCGCCGTATTCGGCCGTGTTGCTGATCGAATAGCGCATGTTGGCGATGCCGCCCTCATACAGCAGATCAACGATCAGCTTGGTTTCGTGCAGGCATTCAAAGTAGGCCATCTCGGGGGCGTAGCCCGCCTCGACCAGCGTCTCGAACCCGGCCTGGATGAGGTGAGTGATGCCGCCGCACAGCACGGCCTGCTCGCCGAACAGGTCGGTCTCGCACTCTTCCTTGAAGTTCGTCTCGATGATGCCCGAGCGCCCCCCGCCGACGCCGGAAGCATATGCAAGCGCGATATCGTGTGCGTTGCCGCTGGCATCCTGGTGAACGGCGATAAGGCAAGGGACGCCGCCACCCTTGGTATATTCGCTGCGCACGGTGTGGCCTGGGCCCTTGGGCGCGATCATGATCACGTCGAGATCTGCCGGCGCTTCGATCAGACCGAAGTGGACGTTCAGGCCATGGGCGAAGGCGAGCGCGCTGCCCGGCTTCATGTTGCCCTTCAAGTCATTTTCCCAGATTGCCGCCTGATGCTCGTCCGGCGCCAGGATCATCAGGATGTCCGCCCAGCCAGCGGCTTCCTTGTTCGATAGCACCTTGAAGCCGGCTTCCTCGGCCTTCTTCGCCGTGGCGGAACCTTCGCGAAGGGCGATCGCAACGTCTTTCACGCCGCTATCGCGCAGGTTCTGGGCATGGGCATGGCCCTGGCTGCCGTAACCGACAATCGCGATCTTCTTGGTCGTCAGCAGGTTCAGATCGGCGTCACGATCGTAATAGACACGCATTATAGTACCCCTTCGTCATTCCCGCGGAGGCGGGACTCGATACCCGCTGCGGTCAGTGATTATGGATCCCCGCCTGCGAGCCCCATCAAAGTACTAGGTTGATGGGGATTCCACGCGGGGATGACGGAAAGCTTGCTACGCCGCCTCCTTGCCGCGGGCGATGGCGACGACGCCGGTGCGAGCGACCTCAATCAGGCCGACTTCGCCCATCAGCTCGACGAATTTGTCGATCTTCTCGATCCCACCAGTGACTTCGAAGACGAAGCTGGACGTCGTCGCATCCACGACACGCGCGCGATAAACATCGGCGAGGCGCAGCGCCTCGATCCGGTGGTCACCGACTCCGCGGACCTTCACCAGCGCCAGCTCGCGCTCGACATGCGCGCCTTCCGCGGTAAGGTCGCGGACCTTGTGGACCGGCACCAGCCGGTCGAGCTGCGCCACGATCTGTTCCAGCATGGGCTTGCTGGCCGACGTAACGATCGTAATCCGGCTGACTGCCTTGTCGGCGGTGATCTCGCTCACCGTCAGGCTTTCGATATTATAGCCGCGGGCGGTGAACAGGCCGGCGATCCTGGCCAGGATGCCGGGCTCATTGTCCACGATGACGGCAAGCGTGTGCCGCTCGGCTGCTTCGGATTTGATGTGCACTGTGGAGTCCTTCTCCCCTCCCGTGATCGGGAGGGGTGGGGAGAATAGGTCGGCGTGGAAGCGATAAGCGCTGGGGTGAGCTGGTTCAGACCAGCGCCTTGGCCTCATCGTCCATGGTGCCCGATACTTCGTTCGCCTGCAGGATCATGTCCGTGTGGGCGGCGCCGCTCGGGATCATGGGGAAGCAATTGGCAAGCTTTGCCACCATGCAATCCACCATCACCGGCCCGTCATGGGCGAGCATTTCCGCAATGCCGGCATCAAGCTGGTCCGGATGCTCGATCCGAATGCCCTTCCACCCATATGCTTCCGCCAGCTTCACGAAATCGGGCAACGAATCCGAATAGCTTTCGGCGTAGCGGCTTTCATAGGTCAGTTCCTGCCACTGCCGAACCATGCCCATATACTCGTTGTTCAAGATGAAGACCTTTACCGGCAGGCGATATTGCGTCGCCGTGGCCAGTTCCTGGATGTTCATCTGGATCGAGGCCTCGCCAGCGATGTCGATCACCAGGGCGCCGGGATTGCCGAGCTGCGCGCCAATCGCCGCCGGCAGGCCATAACCCATGGTGCCTAGCCCGCCGCTAGTCAGCCACTTGTTCGGCTTTTCAAAGCCGAAATGCTGCGCGGCCCACATCTGGTGCTGCCCCACCTCGGTGGTGATGATCGGCTCGCGTGCGTGTGTCGCCTCCCACAGCGCCTTGATCGCGCGCTGCGGCATGATGACCTCGTCGTCCTGCGGAAAGTTCAGGCTCTGCACCGCGCGCCAGCCCTGAATGCGGCGCCACCACTCGGCTGTGTCAGGCTTTGGATGCTGACGCGCCTTCCAGATGCGCAGCATGTCTTCCATAGCGTGGCCAGCATCGGCGACGATGCCCAGATCGATGCGCACCGTCTTGTTGATGCTCGAGCGATCGACGTCGATGTGAATCTTTCGGCTGAACGGCGAAAATGCGTCCAGGCGGCCAGTCACGCGATCGTCAAAGCGGGCGCCGATGGCGATGATCAGATCCGCCTGGTTCATCGCCATATTGGCTTCATACGTCCCGTGCATGCCCAGCATGCCCAAAAACTGCGGCGAACTGGACGGATAGGCGCCCAGCCCCATCAGCGTCGACGTGACCGGCGCGCCTGTCAGTCGGGCAAGCTCCTGCAGTAACTGCGAGGCGGCAGGACCGGAATTGATAATGCCGCCACCCGTGTAGAAGATCGGGCGTTCGGCAGCCGCCAGCATGTCCACGGCCTGCTCGATATTGCTGCGATCCGCCTTCAGCGCAGGACGATAAGTCTTGTGCTGGATCGGACCCGGCTTCTGATAAGCGGCTGTGGCGACCTGAACGTCTTTTGGTATGTCGATCACGACCGGGCCGGGCCGCCCGGACGTGGCGATATGGAAGGCTTCATGGATCACGCCGCCAAGCAGCGCCGGATCCTTCACCAGATAGTTGTGCTTGGTACAGTGCCGGGTGATGCCAACAGTGTCGGCCTCCTGGAAGGCATCGGACCCGATCAAGGCGGTGGGCACCTGTCCGGTGATGACGACCATAGGGATCGAATCGAGCAGCGCATCGGTGATGCCCGTGACGGCATTGGTCGCCCCCGGACCGGAGGTCACCAGAACCACGCCCGGCTTACCCGTCGAACGCGCATATCCCTCCGCCGCATGCGTGGCGGCCTGCTCATGACGAACAAGCACGTGGCGAATGCGCTTTGCGCGGAAAAGCGCGTCGTAAATCGGAAGAACGGCGCCACCTGGATAGCCGAAGATGACTTCCACGCCGAGATCGCACAGCGCCTCGACCAGGATGTCTGCTCCGCTCTTCTCCGTCACGTCGAATTCCTTCCTTTACTGGCGCCGCATGGTCACGGCGGGAGTGGGGCGCGCGCTACGCCGCTTAAAATTGCGCGTCAAGGCTAGTTGTTGAAATATTCTTTCACATTGACGAGCCTGGGATCTATCACATGTGGCCAGTCGCCCGGAAACTGATGGCGGAACCACGTGAATTGCCGCTTGGCATAACGCCGGGTGGCAAGCACGGATTGCGAGATGGCTTCGCTCGTCGTGATCTCGCCCCGGAGCATGGTCGCGATCTCCTCCACGCCGATAGCTCGGCGGATCGGCGCCTCAGGAGGCACGTCCGGTTGCTCCAGGAGGGCTGCGACTTCTTCCACAGCGCCTTGCATGAACATCGACTGCAGCCGCGCTTCGATCCGCTCATATAATTCCTGGCGATCCGGCAGGATGATCATCGGCAAGACCGTCACTTCATCTGCGATGCCGCCGGTCCGCTCTGCCTGCCAAGTGGAAAGGGGTCGACCAGTGGATCGGACCACCTCAAGCGCGCGTGCCACCCGCGTGCTGTCGGTGGGCGCAAGCCGCGCCGCCGCCTGCGGATCCTCGGTGCGCAATGCTGCATGCGTCTCCGCAACCGGCAATGCACGCACGCTTTTTCGGATCGCCGGATCGATCGAAGGGACTGGCGCGATTCCGTCCAGCAACGTGCGCATGTAGAGACCGGTACCTCCCGTGACGATCGGCATCCGGTCGTCGGAGATCAGATCGCGGATTGTTTCACGCGCATCCTGTGCCCAGCGAGCGGCGGAGCAGGCCTCCGCTCCGCCGATATAGCCGTAGAGGCGGTGCTCGGCCTCGCTCTCATCCTCGATTGTCGGGCGTGCTGTGATGATGCGCAGATCCCGATACACCTGGCTGGCATCGGCATTGATGATCACGCCGCCTGTTTGCCGCGCCACGGCCATGGCCAGTGATGACTTGCCGCTGGCGGTAGGCCCTGCGATGAGCGCCAGCTTCGGAAGGGAAAGTTTCTTGTTCACTGCAACCTTGATAGCAGCGGGCCGCCTATCGCCCCAGACCCTCTCGTCGGCCGTTGAGCGCCTCGCGACTGCGGGTTGCGTGCCGAGCGGCTGGGCGTGGCTGGACGAAGGAGATGCGGCTGATATCGGCTTCGAAGTGGGCCTGGTGGCCGCCAGAACCACTCTGCAGGGCGTGTTCGACGGCGTGGACGTGGTGGTTCAGCCAAGCGATCGACGCGAGAAGCGCTTGTTGGTCGCGGACATGGATTCGACCATGATCACCGTCGAATGCATCGACGAACTGGCGGATTATGCCGGAATCAAGCTGCAGATCGCGGAAATTACCGAGGCGGCCATGCGTGGCGAACTGGACTTTGCCGCGGCTCTAGACGCGCGCGTCGCCTTGCTGAAGGGCCTAGATGCCGCAGCGATCGAGCAGTGTCGGAACGAACGCGTGCGCCTGATGCCGGGCGCGCGTACGCTGGTTCGCACGATGCGATCGCGTGGCGCCAAGACCATTCTTGTGTCGGGCGGGTTCACCGCATTTGCGGAGCCCGTTGCAGCGGACATTGGCTTCGACCGAGCCATCGCGAACGTTCTTGAGGTGGGTAAGGGGGTACTGGCCGGGACGGTTTCGAAGCCTATCGTGGATTCGTCGACCAAGGAAAGGACGCTTAGAGAGGCGCGCGCCGAACTCGGCCTTGCGGAAGAGCTTACGCTGGCAGTGGGCGATGGAGCCAATGATCTGGCAATGATCGACATCGCCGGTCTGGGTGTCGCCTATCGTGCCAAGCCAGTCGTCGCTGCCGCCGCAGCGGCTCGCATCGACAATAATGATCTGACCGCACTTCTTTGGGCGCAAGGGATCCGCCGGTCGGAGTGGGTGGGCAGCTGATCCGCGAAGGGCAGCTAATCGTTTCGTTGACGGTAGAGCCGCGTCATGATCGTTGCGCGGCTGTAACCGGTTCCGTAGGTTGTTGCGACTTACCCGCACTGCTGGAGAGGAGTTAAATGACAGGGGCCACGATCCGGGACGTGGCGCGCCTCGCTTCTGTCTCGGTCGCGTCAGTATCCAGAACCCTGAACGGCGCCGCCAATGTTCATCCGGAAACGCGCGCTCGCGTGCTCGCCGCGGTGGATGACCTTGGTTATGTGCCGCACGCCGGCGCGCGAAGCCTCAGCCTCTCGCGAACACATGCAATCGGCGTAGTGCTGCCGGATCTACACAGTGAATTCTTTTCCGAAATGATCCGCGGCATGGACCGAGAGGCAAGTGCGCGCGGGTACCACCTTCTTCTTTCAAATATTCAGCCCGACACGGATCATGCGTTGAAGGCGCTACGCGCGATGCGGGGGCGTATCGACGGGCTCGTTCTGATGGCCCCGAACGTCGATCCGTTGGCGCTCGCGGCCATGTTGCCGTCAAACATGCCGACCGTGACGATCAATACGCACGTGGAGACGAAGGAAGGCAGGCTGCGGGTCGACAACCGCGCCGGCGCAACGGCGATGATCCGCCATCTGATAGAGCAGGGTCGGCGACGTATCGTTCATGTTGCCGGACCGGCCGTCAACTCTGATGCGCGGGAGCGGCTGGAGGGTTGTAGCGCTGCTCTTCCCGCCCAGGTTGAGCTCCGCGTGACGCACGGCGACTTCACTGAGCAATCTGGCGCAGACGCAATCAATCCAATGCTTGCCGACAATGTCCCTTTCGACGCCGTGTTCGCGGCGAATGACATGATGGCGCTTGGCGTTCTGCATGCGCTGCGAGCGGCTGGACGAAGGGTGCCGGCCGACGTGGCGGTTGGCGGCTTCGATGATGTTCCGCTCGCGCGATATCTCTCGCTCACCACCATGCGGGTTCAAATGGCGGAGATGGGCGCGCGTGCGGCCGCACATCTGATCGAAACCTTGGTGGGCGAAGCAGGGACGCCCGTCGACGAGACCATCGTGCCGGCGCTTGTGGTTCGCGGTACGAGCGTGCTGGAGTAACGAATGCTTGATCGCCGGACATTCCTTGCGAACACCTCATTTGGCCTTGCGGGACTAGCGTCGGGGTGTGCCGATCCGGCCATTCCGGTCACGCCAAGTCCCAAGCCGCCGGCGCTGCCCGACTTCTACGAAGAGATCGAATATCGCACCTTCCGCTATTTCCGGGACACGGTGAATGCGGCGAACGGCCTGATTCCCGACCGGTGGCCAAGCCCGAGCGCGGCCAATATCGCCGCAGTGGGCGCGGCATTGGCGATCTGGCCGATGGCGGTCGATCGTGGTTGGATCAGCCGGGATCTGGCGCTGACCCTGACACGCGCGGCGCTTCGCTTCTTCGATGAGGCGCCGCAGGGTGAGGGACCCAGTGGGATGAGCGGCCATCGCGGCTTCTTTTATCGCTTGATCGATATGAGAAGCGGCGCGCGGTACAAGAAGGCCGAAATTTCCAGCGTGGACACCGCCTCCCTTCATCTCGGGATGCTCTTTGCCGCCGGATGGTGGAGCGGCGATAACGAAGACGAGCAGGAGGTTCGCCGCCGCGCGACGGACATCGTGGATCGCGCCGAGTGGCTTTGGTTTCAGAACGGCAGCGCGGAGATATCGCAGAGTTGGCGTCCGGAGGGCGGCTTCGCCCGCTCCGGTGTGATTGGCTACAATGAGGGGCTGACCGCCGTACTCCTGGCACTGGGATCGGCGCGCCATGCCGTGGAGGACGGCGCCTGGGAGGCCTGGAGTGCACCCTATCCGCGCTTGTGGCGAGGCGAAGGTGAGACCCGCCACCTTGCTTACGGTCCTTTATGCGGCCATCAGCTTGGCCATATGTGGATCGATTTCCGCGGGATCCGCGACACGGTGATGCGCGGCGCCGGCTTCGATTACTTCGAGAACAGCCGCAGGGCGACCTACGCCAACCGAGCCTATTGCATCGCCAATCCGATGCGGTGGGACGGCTATTCCGCAGACCTTTGGGGCTTGACGGCGAGCGACGGGCCCGGTGCGTTTCAACTGCCGTTCAAGGGCGAGACACGCACGTTCCACGGCTATGCCCGGCGAGGCCCGCTCGATCTGCCGGGGGAGAGGGATGACGGCACATTGTCGCCTGCCGCATCGCTCGGGAGTCTGCCGTTCGCGCCCGAGATCGTGCTTCCCGCCGCCAAGGCGTTCATGGCCGTTCCGGGCTTGTACCGTGAATATGGTTTCCTGAATGGGTACAATCCGAGCTTCCGTTTCACTGACCGGAAAGTTGAAACGGGCAATCTCAACCTGCAGAGCGGATGGGTGGCGGGAGACTATCTTGCGCTAACGCAGGCGCTGATCCTTGTTCAGGCTGCGAATGCGCGAAGTGATTTCGTGTGGAAGATCATGCGGCGCTCTCCGGTGCTACGTCGCGGGTTGACGCGCGCGGGGTTCACCGGAGGATGGATCGAGCAGAAGTCCGATTAGAAGAAGCGAGCCTTTTGCGCAATTGATGGGCCATGGGCCCGGATGAGAATGTCATATCGGTAAAGAATAAAAATCGTCGATAAACCGAGGGAGAGAGAGGATGCGGGCTGTGCCAGAGGTAATCAGTCGCCTGGATGGCGCGGGTGCGATCGTCACCGGTGCCGCCAGCGGAATGGGCAGGGCGACAGCCGTCCTACTGGCTCGGGCCGGGTCCAGCGTTGCTGTAACAGACGTGCGGCTCGAAGCGGCCCAGTCGGTTGCGGATGAAATCACGGGTGAGGGCTTACGGGCCAAGGCGTGGGCGCTCGATGTGGCGGATGCCACCCACATGACCAGCGTCGTTCAGGACGTAGCCGCGGCGTTCGGCGATCTGTCGATCATCGTGAACAATGCGGGGATCTCTGCCAATCTGCCGATCGACGATGATCGCTACGATCAGCATTGGGATCGGCACCTTTCCGTCCTGTTGACCGCGCATCAGCGCCTGATCCGCGCGGCTCTCCCCCACCTTCGGCGCGCCGCGAACCCGCGGATCGTCAACATCGCCTCGACCGAGGGGCTGGGCGCTACCGCCGGATTCAGTGCTTACTCTGCCGCGAAAGCTGGCGTCATTGGTCTGACCCGTAGCCTCGCGGTGGAACTCGGCAAGTCGGGCATCACGGTCAATTGCATCTGCCCGGGCCCGGTCGAGACAGGAATGACTCAAGCGATCCCGGATGAGGCAAAGCAGATCTATGCTGCACGCCGGACGGCGCTACGCCGCTATGGTCTGCCGGAGGAAGTAGCGTTCATGACGGCAAGCCTGTGCGCGCCGGGCGCAAGCTTCGTCACAGGCGCCATTATTCCCGTCGATGGTGGTCTGATGGCGCGCAACGCCTGAAATCAGGCTGGAAGGGCAGCCGCAGAGGCTTGTTCGACCCGGCCGCGCGAAGCGAGCATCAGGGTCGAACTGGCCTTTGCAAGGACGCGGCCGGTAGCGTCGAGCAGTCGTCCTTCGAAGAAGCAGGTGCTGCGGCCCCGGCGCTCTACCCAGCCTTCCGCGATCACGAGTCCCGGCCGGGCGGGTGCGAAGAAACTTACCTTCAGTTCAAGCGACATGGGGACGATATCGGGGCCGCCCATCGCGATCGCCGCATGCGCCATGGCAGCGTCGATCCAACCGGTCACAAAGCCTCCCTGAACGACGCCGCCTGAGTGGCACATGTGGTGACCCGCGCGATATTCGAGCCGTGCTCGGCCCTCCACATCCATTTCGATCACTCGAACCAGCCCCAAGGTGCGGCTCAGCTCCGGCAGTGCATCATCCTGATCGCTCATTCAGCCTCTCTTTTTAACGCGCATGATGTCCGCTGCGGCTGGCGCTATCAAGAGCGGGGTATCAGGCGGCCAGCGCCAGCTGGTCGCGCCCGGCATGCTTAGCCTTGTAGAGTGCCTGATCGGCGGAACGCAGCACCTCTTCCGGCGGCTGATTGCGCAGGTATGGAGCGACCCCTCCGCTTACTGTGACGAAAATGAGCGCACCCTCAGCTTGCACGCCCACTTCCGCAATCGTCTGGCGCAGTCGTTCGCAGACCAGCGCCGCCTGGCTGATCGTTGCATCTGGCAGGACGACCGCGAACTCTTCTCCGCCAAGTCGCGCCACCAGATCCTGATCGCGGACGCTGGCTCGGGCGAGAGCGGCGAAGCGGCGCAGCACCTCATCGCCTGCAGCGTGCCCGTGCGTATCGTTGACACGCTTAAAATGATCGAGGTCGAACAGGGCGAGGCACCCTCCCGAACCGGAGGAAAGACGGGCCCTGAGCTCCTCGTCCAGGCCCCGGCGATTGGCGAGCCCAGTGAGCGGATCCGTCAAAGCGGCACGCGCCAGACGCTCTTCGTGCGCCTTTCTGTTCGAAATGTCCCGGATCGCGCTGACGACACCCGTAACCGTGCCAGTTTCGTCGGTGACCGCGCGGCTGTGTGTTTCGAACCAGCGGACGTCCCCAGTTTCGATCACGCCGCGATATTCATTCACATGGGTGCGATCCGGATCCGCCACGATGCGGCGGAACGATGCACGCGCCCGCTCCCCGTCCGCCTCGAGGAGCAAGCCACCAATCCTGCGGCCGATCAGTTTTTCTGGGGCGAAGCCGCTGATCTGTCGGATTGATGCTGAAGCGAACAGCAGTCGTCCTGATCGATCGAGATTGATAACGATGTCGGTCGAGTTTTCCATGAGCACGCGGTACCGCGCTTCACTTTCACGCAATTGTCGGAAGAGTTTGGCGCGTTGCTGCAGTTCCGCGTTGGCTGGCAGGATCGTCAGCATCGCGCACGCGATATAGAGCTGGAGGAACTGCATTCTTGCGCCAAGTGGCGCGTCAATCAGGCCGATGGGTCCATGCCCTTGGAACGTTAGCGTCCCACCGATCACCGCGAGAATGACGATCGAGGCGGCGGTCGAAAGAGCACCTCCGCGGAAGGTGGCAAGCACCGTCGGCAGCATGGGCAGGAACAGCAGCGGAAGGCGGTCCTGGGCGAAGCTGACATAGCTGACTACCGCAACCAGCGTCACCAGGGCGCAGAATTCCGCTGCCTTGCGCCGGTCCATTCGCTTCATGAGGCGGGTAGCGTCGCCACGCATGACCAGCAGGAAAATGGGCATGAACGTCAGCGTGCCGAGGGCATGCCCGCTGTACCAGTTCAGCGCATTCCTCAGAAAGGGCTGATCGGCACCCAGCGATAGCACGCTCGCAGCCAGAAGGGCTGAGAGAAAGGGTGCGATGACACCAGCCGCAAGGGCGAAGATCACAAGCCAGCGGTGGGAATCCAGCACTGACCGATGTGGTGCCAGGCGGTTGAGAAAAGCAGCGCCAACGGCCGCTTCGAACATGTTGATGGCCGCAAAGGGAAGCGCCATCTGCGGCCCGAGGCCCCAAAGGGCGGTCGCACTGGCGCTTGCAACCGCGCAGGCGGCCAGCGGCGCCATCCATTGCTGGAACGGCCGGGTGTTCAGCCATGCCGTGAGAAGCGCCGTCGCGATCCACAGAAATGCGACGCCTTCGTCGAAACGGGTGAGACGGAGCGTCCCTGCGCAAATGACGAAATATGCGCAGCCAAGTAAGATCGAAGAGGCGATTCGCGGTTGTGTGGTGGTCGCCATGACGCGGCCGATACAAGCAGAGCGTAAACGGCGCGTTGCTTGGCTAAAAATCAGGGTCCGTTCGCCGCCAGTTCCGCCAGCCACGAGGAGGCAGTGCCATCCGAAGGCGCGCGCCAGTCACCCCGCGGAGACACGGCGCCGCCCGCCGACACCTTGGGCGAGTTCGGCAGGGCCGATCGCTTGAATTGGCTCGTCTGGAAGAAGCGGACGAGAAACTTTTCCAGCCAGCCTTTCACCACATCAATGTCGTAAGCCGTACGCGCTTCCTCCGGATATCCGATTGGCCACCGTCCGGCATCCACATCTCGCCAAGCATGCCAGGCGAGAAAGGCGATCTTGGAAGGGGCGAGCCCATGGCGGATCACGTAATGCGTGAAGAAGTCGTTCAGCGAATAGGGACCGATCTTGCTTTCGGTGCTTTGCATTGCGCCGGATTCGTCAGCGGGCACCAGCTCGGGTGAAATCTCCTGGGCCAGAATAGCCTCAAGGACCGCATCGGTCTGCGGATCATATTGATCCGTCGCAATGCACCAGCGGATCAGGAACTGGATCAACGTCTTGGGCACGCCTGCGTTGACGCCATAGTGGCTCATATGGTCGCCGACGCCATAGGTGCACCAGCCGAGGGCGAGCTCGCTGAGATCGCCCGTGCCGACCACGATGCCGCGACGCTGGTTGGCGATGCGGAAGAGATAGTCTGTCCGCAGGCCAGCCTGAACATTTTCGAAGGTGACGTCATAGACGGGCTCACCCTTGGCGTAAGGGTGAGCCATCCCTTCCAGCATGGTCCGAGCGGCGGGACGAATATCGATTTCTTCGGCGGTGATGCCGAGCGCATGCATCAGTTTCCAGGCATTATCCTTCGTGCCTTCGCTAGTCGCGAACCCCGGCATGGTGATGCCAAGTATGTCCGAACGAGGACGGCCCAGACGGTCCAGCGCCTTTGCCGCTACGATCAGCGCATGTGTGGAATCAAGCCCCCCGGACACGCCGATCACCAATCGCTCCACACCCGTGGCAACGACCCGCTTCAGCAATCCTTCTACCTGGATGTTGAACGCTTCGTAGCAATCCTCATCAAGGCGGGACGGGGTGTCGGGAACGAAGGGAAAGCGCCGTATCGCCCGCTTGAGCCCAACGTCGGCGTAATCGGGAGCGTGATTGAACGCGATACGTCGAAACCGAGTCTCAGGGTGGCCGGAAAAGGCCGCTGCGTCCCCGAACGTGCCCGTCCGTAGACGTTCCTGGGTCAGGCGCTCACAATCCACGTCCGCTATCACCAGCTCAGGATCGAGCGCGAAGCGTGTGGAGGTTGCCAGCGGCTCACCGAGTTCGTGGATCGTGCCTTGGCCATCCCATGCGAGATCGGTCGTGCTTTCGCCAGGGCCTGCGGCGGAATAGACGTAGGCGCAAACGGCGCGCGCGGATTGTGCAGCGGAGAGCATCGCCCGCTCTCGCGATTTCCCGATCACCACATTTGATGCAGAGAGATTGCAGCAGACCAAGGCGCCAGCAAGCGCGCCCGCAGTGGAGGGCGGGGTGGGCGACCAGTAATCCTCGCAGATTTCGGCGTGGAAGAAGAAATGCGGCAGATCCGCCGCCTGAAATAAGAGATCGGTGCCGAAAGGCACCGTTTGCCCGTTCAGGTCCATCGAACGCCCGGTCAGACCGGATCCGCTGCTAAACCAGCGCTTTTCGTAATATTCCCGGTAGTTCGGCAGGAAAGTCTTGGGGACCACACCCAGGATCTTGCCCCGGGCGACCGCGACGGCACAGTTATACAGCCTGCCGTTCCTTGGCAGTGCCACACCCACAAGAAGGACAGGTCTGAGGTTTGCCGTGCCCTCGGCTACGGCGAGGAGCGCCTCACAGGACGCATTCTGCTGCGCGGACTGGAGGTGCAGATCATCGATCGCGTAGGAGCTGAGGTTAAGCTCGGGGAAAACGACAAGGTCGACCGCTTCTTTGTGCGCGCGTGCCGCCAACTCCAGCGTTGCCTTCGCGTTCGCAACCGTGTCTCCGACACTGGCGATCGGAGTAGCCGCCGCCACGCGAAGCATGCGGTGGTGGTGAATGGAAGTGAAGCGCTCGTTCATTGCGGAACCGTTATCCTTCTTTCTGACGCGACGCCAAGGAGGCTATGCCGAACAGCTCGCCTCGTTGCGATCACGACATTGGTGCCGGACAACGGTCATTGCGCTTGTTTGTTCGCCGGAGACCTGTGCTGATCGCCGTTCCGCTGCCCTCCCCAATTGGGGGAGCCGCTGGTCAAACCCGACCAGCGTCCTTAATGACGCAACGCAACGCAACAATGTGAGGGGAAGCTGATCATGACTCCTGCTGAGATGACCGCCAAGATTGCAGAAGGCCAGGGTTTCATCGCCGCTCTTGATCAGTCGGGTGGCTCCACGCCGAAGGCGCTGAAGGGGTACGGCATCGAAGAGGGGGCCTGGTCTACAGAAGAGGAGATGTTCGGCCTCATCCATGACATGCGCGCACGCATCATCACCTCACCGGTGTTCACGGGCGACAAGGTGATTGGCGCCATTCTGTTCGAGCGGACCATGGATGGCCAAGCCGGCGGCAAACCCGTCCCGCAGGCGTTGCAAGACCGCGGCGTTGTGCCTTTTCTGAAGATCGACAAGGGGCTGGAAGACGAAGACAACGGCGTTCAGCTCATGAAGGCAATGCCGGGGCTGGATGCGCTGCTCGATCGCGCGGCCAAGCTGGGCGTTTTCGGAACCAAAGAGCGTTCGGTGATCAACCTTGCCAATCGTGAGGGCATCGCGGCCGTTGTGGCGCAGCAGTTCGAAGTTGCGCAGCAGGTCCTCTCCCATGGGTTGGTTCCGATCATCGAACCGGAAGTCAACATCAAGAGCGCCGAGCGTGCCGAGGCGGACGCCATCCTGCTCGAAGAGCTGACCAAGGCACTCGACGCGATGGGTGGCGATCAGAAGGTGATGCTGAAGCTTTCCTTGCCGACGAAGCCCGACCTGTTCCTGCCGCTGGTAGAACATCCGCGCGTCCTGCGCGTCGTCGCGCTTTCCGGTGGCTATGCCCGTCCGGAAGCGTGTCGTGAGCTTGCCCGCAACCATGGGGTTATCGCCAGCTTCAGCCGCGCGCTGCTCGAGGATCTCCGCCACGGTATGAGCGACGCCGAATTCAATGAATCTCTTGGCGCGGCGATCGATCAGATCTGGACCGCATCGGCGAAAAAGGAGGCGCTGTCGGCCGCGGCTTAATGGCTTCCGGGTCGTAGCCGGAATGACCGCGTCAGGATCATAGAAGTGAAATGCATCGGGCTGATCGACACGTGCGATCGGCCCGTTTCATTAACGGGCGATGGCTGAAACCTATGAACAATCGGCGAAGGCAGGGCTCCAAGTGGGTGCCGTACGGCCAATTGGAACTTTGTTCATTCGCCGCGCACTCCGTTCGACGACCGGGAAATGTAAGTTTAGGATGCAGTTGACCGCCGACGGTTGATCGTGGCAGTGAGCGCCCGTCCGATGGATGCGCGGGTATAGCACAATGGTAGTGCAGCAGCCTTCCAAGCTGAATACACGGGTTCGATTCCCGTTACCCGCTCCACCGGCACGTTGAGGCGCGGTCGGCTGACCGGCCAGCGTTCCTAAAGAACATCACCTTCTTGTTCGATCGAGGTGCCGTTTGCCGCGCTCATTCCGTTCAAGCGCCGCTCCAGGACCGCGATGCGTCGATCCATCGAGATAATCAGGTCCAGTAATGCGGGCACGACCGTGGCCGGCGCAGCATACCCAGGATCGGGCTCCGGAGCGCGGTGCGGAGGGTTGAGGATAAGGCCGAAATCACGCGCGAGTGCTGCATTTTCTTGCCCGAACGCCGTGACGAACTCTCCCCATTTCTCAGCGGAAGGAACAGTCGATGCGGGATCGACATCCCGATATCGCTTCTTCTCGACGCCATTCGTCGCGAGCAAGCGCTGAAGCGTGCCGGGCAGGGCCGCGCCTTCATTCTGCCCCTGAAAAAGCCGATACAGCGTCATGATCGTGGGATCGGGCGTACGGTAGTGCCAGTTTGCTTCGGCAGTTCCATCCGTTGCTGGCAGACCGGCAGTGACGAGAAAGTCGCTGACCACATCAGGCGTTTGATCGTAGGAGCGAATATGCAGTCGCTCCGGTCCGACAGCCTTTTGCCAGCTTTCGATCACCTGCCGATAATCGGCGCCGCGTGATTTCGCTTCAGGAAGCCAGTCTCTGAAGGTCGGTATCGGACCTGGCGTCGATTTGTGTTTCACGCCCCATTGCAGGTAGGCGGAGATCAACCAACTCGCCTGATGTCGAAAATACAGAATGATCTCCACGCTGCAGACCGGCGCAAGCCTCGCGGCGACCTTCGACAACAGGTCCGCATGCATGGCCAGTTCGATGTGGCTCCAGATGAAGGTCCTGATCGCCGGTCGGGCCTGCATGCGTTGCGTGATCAGCGAGACGAGCCGGTCTTCGATGTTTGGATCGTCGGTCAACGCGCGAGCGAGATCATCCGAAGAGGTAAAATCATGCTGCGTGGTCTCCCCACGTTCCAGGTACATACCGAGGTAGCCGGCGTCGTCGTTGCGCAGTGCGGCGCCCTGCTCGCGACAGTATTTCTGGATTGCGGACGATCCCGACTTGCCCAGCCCCGCATGGATCACGAGCCGTCGAGATACTGGCGGATCAGCTTCAAACATCTTGTCGCAATACCTCTTCGTAGAAGTTGTGACCACTTTAACCTAAGTTATGGAGAAAAGCCGACTTTGTTCGGCTGCGTAATAAACTGTTCCGGCCTGGATGCGTTCGGGGATGCGCTACAGCGATAGCGAGAGAGGCTCCCCATGTATTATCATGACCGACGGCTTCAGTATCCGGTTCGTGTGGATACGCCTAATCCCCAGTTTGCCCGAATGCTCCAGCAAGCGATCGGCGGGGTCGAAGGTGAGATCCGTGTCGCCATGCAATACTTTTTCCAAGCGTGGGGCAACCGTGCGCCGACCACGAAATATCGGGACCTGTTGCTGAACACGGCAACGGAAGAACTAGGGCACATTGAAATGCTGGCTACAGCAGTGGCCTTGAACCTCGAGACGGCGCCGAGCTCTGCTCAGGAGGAAGGCGCAACCGACAGTATCGTCGGTGCCGTTATGGGCGGCGGCAATGCCAAGCACGCGATTGAAGGGATCATCCACAAGAATTTGCTGTCGTCCGGCATGGCAGCGATGCCCATCGATTCTGACGGCGTGCCGTTCAACATGAGCCATATTTACGCCAGTGGGAACGCAGCGGCTGACATGTTCTGCAACGTAGCTGCCGAGAGCACCGGTCGTGTTCTTGCAGTGCGATTGTTCAATGCCACTGAAGATCCAGGTATGAAGGATATGCTCCGGTTCCTTATTGCTCGGGATACCATGCATCAGCAACAATGGCTCGCGGCGCTCGAGGATATGGGCGGGCTGCGCGCGGCATTGCCGATCCCGAACAGCTTCCCGCAGAGCGAAGAGAATCAGGAGCATAACCACGATTTCTTCGTCACCTCCCTCGACGGCAGCTTCCCGGAAGGGCGCTGGACCGACGGAGAAACGTTCGACGGCAAGGGTGAATTCAGCGTCTTTCGCGCACAGCCGTTGGGGGAGGAGCCGGTGCTTGGTCCGGCGAGGCCTGACGGCGGGGCGCAGACCGAGCAGATTGGCGGCTAGGCCGTTTCGGGCTGAACCAGAAACATAGAAGGCGGGCCGATCGGCCCGCCTTCTATGTGCAGCTTCAGAGAGGCGTTACGGGCGACAAGTGCAGCGCGAGAATAGTTTTCCCAAGCAAGCTGGCGTGTTTGGCTGCCTTGCGAAAACTTGGTGGGTTTTCCGGTGCTGTTGTTAAAGGAGTTTCGTCGCTGACGCCGACAAGTCACACCGGCGTTTAGAGCGGTCTATTTCCGCGCTACTTGGGGAACTCTCCCGACCCGGCGAGAGGATGGTGGAAGGGGCTGGATTCGAACCAGCGTACACTTGCGTGGGCAGATTTACAGTCTGCTGCCTTTAACCACTCGGCCACCCTTCCACAGGGCCGCTTCGTTAGAGCGAGGGCGCCCAATGCCGAAGCCTGGGCGGCCTGTCAACGCATGTGATCACGGTGTGGTGGAATTTTGCTGGCTCCCTGTCAGGCGCCAACTTTCCGCCGCTGCACTTTGCGCTTATGCGGGGGTTCTGGAGCGTAGCAGACGAACGGGTCGACCATTCGCGGGCACCTGCTCGATCGTTCCCGACCAACCTTTACGATCAAACCGGAAGAGACGAACTGATGGCGCGCCGTGGACATCGCCCAAGCCAAGCACCTGGCAACCGACCCCGCTTCTGGGGGCGCCATGCCGTGATTGCAGCGCTCGCGAACCCTGACCGTACCGTGAAGAAGCTGTGGGGCACGCGGGAGGCGCTGGCGAACCTGCAACTCCCGCCGCTTCTGCCGGTCGTCTACGCTGATGTTGCCGATCTGGGGCGCATGGTGCCGGCGGACGCGCCGCATCAGGGGCTGGTGGCGGAGGTGGATCCGCTTGAGGAGATCTGGCTGGGAGATCTGCTGGATCAGGGGCGCGATGATCGTCGTCCACTCGTAATCCTGGATCAGGTGACCGACCCGCATAACGTGGGTGCGGTGCTGCGGTCGGCGGCGGCGTTCGATGCCCTGGGGATCGTCACCCAGGATCGCCATGCGCCGCCGGAATCGGGAGCGCTCGCCCGCTCGGCGTCTGGCGCGCTGGAGACGGTTCCGTGGGTTCGCGTGGTGAACCTGGCGCGGGCGCTGGACGAGATTGCGGAAGCGGGCTTCTGGCGCATCGGCCTGACCGGGCACGCGACGCAAACGCTTGGGGAGTCCATGGGCGAAGGGCGGATCGCCCTGGTTCTGGGTGCGGAAGGCGAAGGGATGCGCCAGAACACCGAGGCACATTGCGATCAGCTCGCCAAGCTCCCGATCAGTCCCAATGTCGAGAGCCTCAACGTTTCGAACGCGGCGGCGATCGCCTTATACGCTATCGCCACGCGATAGGCGGGACATCGGCTCAGGGTTCATGAGTGTCGATTGATGAGGTGGCAGGCGAAGCTTCACGCACCGGCAGCAGCATGCCGGTGCGTGTCTGGTGAAGCCTCAGTCTTCCTCGGCGATCCGAACCTTCAAGCCATCAAGTTCCGGGCCGAACGGCAGCTGACACGAAAGCCGGGAAGTGCCATCGCGGCTGCTGGACGATTCCAAGAGGTCATTCTCGTCTTCGGTCATCGGCGGCAGTTTGTCCGCAAATTCCGGGTCGACATGGATGTGGCAGGTCGCGCAGCTGCAGCAACCACCGCAAAGCGCGAGGATTTCATCGATGCCGCCGTCGCGAATGACTTCCATGACTGACAGCCCCGCCGCGCCATCGATGATACGTTCTTCCCCGTCCCGCAGCGTGACGATAAGCTTGGACATTATGCTCTCCCCGCAAGTTTCCTGTTCCATTGCCGATCTTGAGGGCAAGCTGCAATGGGGCTGAGCGCCGAGCAGCTGCGCGAGGGCGTCGATGCGCTCGCCCGGCTTGAACCCAAATTTGCGCCAGCCTTGGAGCGCGTTGGCTATCCGCCCACCCGGATCCGCGAGCGCGGCCATGTTACGCTGATGCGAACAATCGTCGGGCAGCAGGTGAGCGTGAAGGCCGCCGAGGCGATGTGGCGGAAGCTGATCGACCTGATTGGAGACCCCGTGGATCTGGATCGTCTCGGCCACGCCAGCGACGAGGAGATGCGATCCGCGGGCATGTCCCGGCAAAAAACGGCCTATCTGCGGAGCCTTTCGGAAGAGGTCGTCAGCGGACGGCTGGACTTCGCCCATTTGCCGGCGGACGACGATGAGGCCGTTGCGCTGCTGATGCGCGTAAAGGGCATCGGACGCTGGTCGGCCGAAATCTACCTGTTGTTCGCAGAAGGCCGGCCGGACATCTGGCCAGCCGGTGATTTGGCGGTGCAGATCGAGGTAGGCAAGATCCTGGGGCACGATACGCGCCCCAGCGAAAAGCTGACGCGGGAGCTCGCCGCGCCGTGGAGCCCGCATCGCGGGGCCGCTGCCATCTTTGCCTGGCACCATTATGGCGCAAAGGGAGAAGCGGTGCCGGTCTGATCCTCGCCGCGCGCGCGGTGAGCCGATGAAGGATTACCGGGCGGCCTTCCAGACCTGCGTCTGACAGATGAAGGAAACGCACCCTTTCACCCGCAGCGTGCCATTCTCACCGCGAGTAACGATCGACTTGTAGCTCTTGCCGTTGCGCGGATCATAGATTCGGCCGCGCCACTCCTCGCCCGCATCGCTAAAGCCGGACAGGATCGGCAATCCGATCATCGGCCGAGCGCGAAGCTTGGCATCGGGGTTGTTGACATCGGTAGCGGGAGCGCCGGGGCGGGGCTTCACCACCGAAGCAATCCTGCCGCACGTGCTGGCGCCGCAAGGCCCCACTTGAATGATAGCGGATCCATCTTCGGTCAGCCACCGGCCGGCGATCGGTTGTGCCGCATGCGCCGACCCGGCAAGGGAGAGGGCGAAAAGGGCGGCGGCGGCGCGGATGATCGTCATGCCGATCTTATCGGAGGAGCGCGATGAACACGCAATGGACGATTGGGATCATCGGCGGCTCGGGCCTTTACGCCATCGATGGCCTGGAGGATGCGGAGTGGCGATCGGTGGCGAGCCCCTGGGGTACGCCGTCGGACGACATTCTCTTCGGTCGCATAGGCGATGTCGGACTCCGCTTCTTGCCGCGCCATGGCCGTGGACACCGGATCGCCCCGCATGACATTCCGGTGCGAGCGAACATCGACGCATTGAAGCGGGCAGGGTGCACGGACCTACTTGCCTTATCCTCGGTCGGTTCGCTGCAGGAGGAAGTGGCGCCCGGCCAGTTCGCCATCGTCAACCAGTTCATCGACCGCACGGTCACCCGCCCGGCGAGCTTCTTCGGCACGGGGCTGGTGGCGCACGTGTCGCTGGCGGACCCGGTGTGCGAGCGGCTGTCCGCATTCGCCGCCGCTGCCGTGCAGGCAGCCGGTGGCAGGGTGACGGAAGGCGCCACTTACCTCGCGATGGAGGGACCGCAGTTCTCGACCCGCGCCGAGAGCCTGATGTATCGCGCATGGGGCGGAGACGTGATCGGCATGACCGGCATGCCGGAGGCGCGGCTCGCCCGCGAAGCCGAGCTGCCCTACGCGCTGGTCGGGATGGTGACCGACTATGATTGCTGGCGAGAAGACGAAGCCGCTGTCGACGTGAACGCGATCCTGTCGCACATGGCCGCCAACGGCGCGATCGCACGAGCGGCGGTGAAGGCGCTGGTCGCCAGCCTGCCCGCCGAGCGCACTCCATCCCCGATCGATACCGCGCTGGACGGCGCCATCATCACCGCATCAATGGCGCGCGATCCTGCGCTGGTCGAGCGCAACGCGGCCATTCTTTCCCGATTGAAACGTTGAAACTCCCAAGCGAATTCCGCATTGCAGCGGGAATGACCCCGCCTGCTGCCGAGCTGATGCGATCGCTTCCGGAGGTTCACGCCTCCATCCGGGTGCCGGAAGGCGCGAGCTTCTGGCGCCGGCTGTTCGCCTTTGTCGGACCCGGCTGGCTGGTGGCCGTCGGCTATATGGACCCGGGGAACTGGGCCACCGACATCGCCGGGGGATCGGCCTTTGGCTACACGCTGCTGAGCGTCATTCTTCTTTCCAACCTGATGGCAATCGTGCTCCAGGCGCTGTCAGCACGGTTGGGGATTGGCGCCGGTATGGATTTGGCGCAGGCGTGCAGACGACAATATTCGCGGCCGGTTTCCATGGTGCTGTGGCTCTTGTGCGAGATCGCGATCATCGCGTGCGATCTGGCGGAGGTGCTTGGCACGGCGATCGCGCTGAAGCTGTTGTTCGGACTGCCGCTGGTCGCAGGGGTCTGCGTCACGGCGCTTGACGTATTCCTGATCCTGGCATTGCAGCGCTACGGCTTTCGTCGCCTGGAGGCATTTGTCGCATCGCTGCTGATCGTGATCGCCGGTTGCTTTGCGCTTGAGCTCGCATGGGCCGGACCGGACTGGGGCGCGGCCGCGGTGGGACTGATCCCGTCTGCTGAAATCGTCAGCAATCCCGCCATGCTCTACATCGCCATCGGCATTCTTGGCGCGACCGTGATGCCCCACAACCTGTACCTGCACTCGGCGATCGTGCAGACCCGGGCTGTCGGAACGAAGGTTGCCGAAAAGCGCGACGCGCTGAAGATGGCAACGATCGATTCCACCGTCAGCCTTGGCCTGGCGTTCTTCATCAACGCCGCAATCCTCGTGTTGGCGGCCGCGACCTTCCATGTCGCGGGACGGACGGAAGTGGCAGAGATCGAGGAAGCGCATCGCCTGCTCGCGCCCATGCTGGGCGTCGGCGTGGCGAGCGTCGTTTTCGCCGTTGCGCTGTTGGCGAGCGGTCAGAATTCCACCGTGACTGGCACCTTGGCCGGTCAGATCGTTATGGAAGGCTTTCTTGAGCTTCGTCTGCCGCTCTGGCTGCGGCGGATGATTACGCGCGGGCTGGCGATCATCCCCGCGGTGATCGGCGTGGCGCTGGCGGGAGACAACGGAGCGACGCAGTTGCTCGTCCTCAGCCAGGTGGTGCTCAGTCTGCAACTTCCATTCGCGGTGCTGCCGCTGGTAGCGTTCACCGGAAGTCGGCGGATGATGGGGCCGCTGGCGGCGCCACGGTGGCTGGCATTGCTTGCGTGGGGCATCGCCGCCGCGATCGTCACCTTGAACGGCTGGATGCTCTGGGGCCTTATCACTGGATAATTCGGCCGAAGTTTGCTGCGGGTGTTGACGATCAGGCCACCAGCCGCTCGCGGAGCGCTTCACGCCGGGCTGCGTCGACGCCCAGCACTTCATCGGCATAGCGTTCGACGGAGCCGTGATGCTCGATAATCGAGCGGGAAGCAGCCTCGAGATACTGGGCGTCCACGCCCATCAGCGTCTCGATGGCCTCATCGGTGATCTGTGGACCATAACGCTGACGGATCGAGTCACCGGCGGCGGCAATGCGCCGCTTCTGATCGCCCGCTGCATTTGTGAGCAGGTAATCGGCCATCACGTCATCTTCGTGGACGCCAAGAAGCCGGTGAAGCAGGGCGGCGGCAAGGCCGGTGCGATCCTTGCCCGCGAGGCAATGAAGCAGGCTGGGCCCCTGGCGTGTCGCCAGCGCTTCGAAATATAGAGTAAGCGATCGGACCAGCACGGTCCGGAACGGCATGTTTTCGTACAAACGCGTCATCGCCGCGCGCGCCTCGGCAGCGGTTGTGATCCCGCTGCCCGCTTCCTCATGCGGCGCCAGTTCCGACCCGGCGGTCTCGCCCGGTGCGAAAAGCACCAGGCCGTCAAAGCCGTCATGACGAAGGCAAGGCATAAGCTGCCGCTCGCTATCCCCGCGAAGATCAATGACCGTCGCGATGCCGAGGTTTGCGACGCCGGCAAGATCGTTGGATGTGGCATCGCCATGCTGCCCAGAGCGCCAAAGGACACCCTGCCGCAATCGGCCCTCGCGCCCGGCATAGCCGCCATAGTCACGGAAGTTGTGGATACCTTCAAAGACGAGGACACGATCGTTCATGCGCGACTGCTACCGCATCCACATGACAATGTCGCGTCAATTAAGCGGATCGGCTTAGAGGAGCCCATGCCCTTCCGAAGACTGACAAATCACGTCAGGCCGGGTCACCGTCCTTGTATTTCATTTCCAGAAAGCGGCCGCGCGTTTCCAGCGAATCGAGATCGCCGCGCGCCAGCTCCTCGCTTAGCTGGCCGATTTCGCGCTCTATCAGTTCCAGTCCTTCGACCAGCTGCCGATCGGGTGTCTTGCCGTTACGCTCGGTATCCCGAAGGTCCGCGGGGACGCGCTGATAGTCGCGAATGAATTCGGGCAGCTGCTCGCCGACCAGGCGCCGGATATCGAGCGCCGCGGGCGTGTCATCCTCCACCGACGCCAGCTGCTTGCCGAGCGTATCCAGTCGCAGGCCGATCCGGTCGGTCACCTGAACCGCCGGGGCGGGCAGGGCCGGCCGCTGCGCATCGAGCCAGCGGGTGGTCTGGGTTGGCAATGCCTTCAACTCGCTTTTGGCAAGCTTTTCGTGCGTCACCGGTTTGGGCCCTGGCGCAAAGGCAATGGCCAGCGTCACCGCCATCATGACCATCATCACTGCAAGCGCGCCGAACAGGCCCAGAGGAGCCACGGCCAGCCCGATCACAGCAGCGGCAATCAGGATGGCGGCGTTGGCAATGCCGATGGCGGCGACGCGTTTGGCAAGGCTGCGTCCCTCTCGCGGTCGGCGGCGGACCGGCACGTGCTCGAACGACTGCAGCCTGACCCGATCGAGCGTGCCACGTGCCCGCGCAAGCGCGTCGTCGGTATCGTAAGAGGTCACAGCGCCTCCAGCTTGAAGGTTTCAGGCGAGGAACCGACGCGGTTCTGTGCGGCGCCTTCCGCTCGGGCGATATAGCCGCGCGACTTTTCCACCTCGTTCGACAGTGTGTCGACCGTGCTCTTCATCGAATCGAGCGCCTTCAACTTGAACGTGTCGATCGCGTCCATCGTTTCGTAGATGTTCTGGAACGCACGCTGGAGTGTTTCCAGCGGAATGGCCGAGCTTGCCGCCTGTTCGTGGATCCGGGCGGTGTTCGACCGCAGCAGCTTGCCGGTCGAATCGATGATGCCGGCAGTGGTGTTGTTCAGCTGCGTGATCTGTTCCAGCACCAGCTTCTGATTGGTCATCGCCTGCGCGACGGTCACGGCAGTGCGCAGCGCGGCGACCGTCGTCGTGGATGCCCGATCCACGCCCTTGATCAGCTCGACGTTGTTCTTCTTGACCAGATCGAGCGCCAGATAGCCCTGAACGGTCACCGCCATCTGAGTCAGGAGATCCTGGGTCCGCTGACGTGCGTAGAAGAGCGCGCTTTCGCGGATCGCCTTGGCCTTGGCCGGGTCGGTCGCGTCCAGCTCGTTCGCCTTGTCCTCCAGCTTGCTATCCAGCATCTTCGACAGCTGAATCATCTGCTCCAGCTTGCCCATCGCGCTCCATAGATTGGCGCGTTCGGTGTCGATGGACGCATTGTCCATCAGGAGCTCGTCCTTGCCTGATCCAAGGCTTTTCAGGATGGAGGCGATGTGCGTCTGGCTGGATTTGTAGCTGTCGAAATAGTTGCGCATCTTGTTCCCGAATGGGATGATGCCGAACAGCTTCTGCGGGGCGGTAAGATTGCCCTTCTTGCCCGGATCGAGATCCTCCACGACGCGGCGCAATTGGGCCAGATCCTTGCCCACGCCGGTTTCCTGATCCATCGCCCGGACAGGGCGATCGAGAAAGCGGTTGGACTGGCCGGCCGCGTCGCGGATTTCCTTCGCGCCCATGTTGGTGATTGCATCGACCACCTTGCCGAATTCCGGGCTGTTTGCATCCCGCTCCATCAGCTGCTGAACGGCATAGTCGGCGCGTTCCTCCAGCTTGGACTTGGTGCCGTCATCGACCGGAACGAGGCCGGCTGCCTTTTCCGCAGCGACCGTCGGCACCGGATCGGGGGGCGTGAGCGTCAGCGCCGGCTCGGTCGCGGTGATCGTGTCGGGGGTGCTCGCCATGTGGTTCCTCCAGCGTTGCCGTCAGGATGGCGGCAGACGGGTCTTCGTTCAAGTGTATCAGTCATATAATACGCTGTGGAGACTGCGCAAAGCGTGAGAAGAGCGGTGCTCGACATGTGATTCTCGGCATGACGATGCTGCGAGCGCGAAGGCTGGCGCTTTCGGGTCGTTTCGGCTATGCGCGCCCGCAACGCTGCCGCGCCGTGGTGGCCATCCAGGAATTTGTATGAATTTGCGCAACATCGCCATCATCGCGCACGTCGATCATGGCAAGACCACGCTTGTTGACCAGCTGTTCCGCCAGTCGGGCACCTTTCGAGAGAACCAGCGCATCGAAGAGCGCGCGATGGATTCGAACGACCTCGAGAAGGAGCGCGGGATCACGATTCTCGCCAAGCCGACCTCGATCGAGTGGGAAGGCACGCGCATCAACATCGTCGATACGCCGGGCCACGCCGATTTCGGCGGCGAGGTGGAGCGTATCCTCTCGATGGTCGACGGCGTGATCCTGCTGGTCGATTCGTCGGAAGGCGCGATGCCGCAGACCAAGTTCGTGACGGGCAAGGCGCTGGCGCTTGGCCTGCGCCCGATCGTCGTCGTCAACAAGGTCGACCGCCCCGACCAGCGCATCCAGGAAGTGCTGGACGAGGTGTTCGACCTGTTCGTCAGCCTGGACGCCAGCGATGAGCAGCTCGACTTTCCGGTGCTCTACGCCTCGGGCCGCAACGGCTATGCCAGCGAGGATCCCGATCGCCGTGAGGGCACGCTGACGCCGCTGTTCCAGAAGATCGTCGATCACGTGCCGCCGCCGGCGCTGGACGTCGATGCGCCGTTCACCTTCCTCGTCACGCTGCTCGACCGCGACAACTTCCTCGGCCGCGTGCTGACCGGCCGCGTCAACTCGGGCACCGTCAAGGTGAACCAGCCGATCCACGCACTCGACATGGAGGGCAAGGTGATCGAGACCGGCCGCGCCTCCAAGATCATGACCTTCCAGGGCCTGGAGCGCGTGCCGACCGACGAAGCGCGCGCCGGCGACATCATCAGCCTCGCCGGTCTGACCGTCGCGACCGTGTCGAACACGATCGCCGACACCAGCGTGACCGAGGCGATCCAGGCGCAGCCGATCGACCCGCCGACGCTATCGATGCGCTTTGCGGTGAACGATTCGCCGATGGCTGGCCGCGAGGGCAGCAAGGTGACGAGCCGCATGATCCGCGACCGCCTGTTCCGCGAGGCCGAGTCGAACGTTGCCATCAAGGTGACCGAATCGTCCGACCGCGACAGCTATGAAGTTGCCGGCCGCGGCGAGCTTCAGCTCGGCGTGCTGATCGAGACGATGCGCCGCGAGGGCTTCGAACTGGGCATCAGCCGCCCGCGCGTGCTGTTCCGCGAGGACGAGAACGGCAAGCGCACCGAACCGTATGAAACCGTCATCATCGACGTGGACGAGGAGCATTCGGGCTCGGTCGTCGAGAAGATGAACCTGCGTAAGGCCGAAATGACCGACATGCGCCCGTCGGGCGGTGGCAAGACGCGCATCACCTTCTCGGCGCCGTCGCGCGGCATGATCGGTTATCACGGCGAATTCCTGTCGGACACGCGCGGCACCGGCATCATGAACCGGCTGTTCGAGAAGTACGGCCCGCACAAGGGCGTGATCGAGGGGCGCAAGAACGGTGTGCTGATCTCGAACGGCGCGGGCGAGGCACAGGCCTATGCGCTCGGCCCGCTCGAGGATCGCGGCATCCTGTTCGTCGGCCATGGCGAGGCGCTCTACGAGGGCATGATCATCGGCGAGAACGCCAAGACGGAAGACCTTGAGGTCAACCCGATGAAGGCGAAGCAGCTGACCAACTTCCGCGCCTCGGGCGGCAAGGACGATGCCGTCCGCCTCACCCCGCCGAAGAAGATGACGCTGGAGCAGGCGATCGCGTACATCGACGATGACGAGATGGTCGAGGTGACGCCGAAGACGATCCGCCTTCGCAAGCGCTTCCTCGATCCGAACGAGCGCAAGCGGATGAAGCGGTCTGCCGAAGCGGCGTGAGTGACCGGCCGGTCCGGGTAGGCCTGATCGGCTTTGGCTATGCGGGGCGGACGTTTCACGCCCCGCTGATCGGCGCGACCGAGGGGATCGAGCTTGCGGCAATTGCGTCTTCGCAACGCGACGCGATCGCCGCTCAGCTCGGGCCTGTCCCGGTCGTTGGGTCCGTGGCCGACTTGCTCGTGCGTCAGGATGTCGATCTGGTGGTGGTCGCGAGCCCGAACCACAGCCACGCCTCAATCGCTTGCCAAGCGCTTGAGGCGGGCAAGCATGTCGTGGTCGAAAAACCGTATGCGCTGACGCTGGATGAGGCGCGCGGCGTCGATGAACGGGCACGCCGGAGCGGGCGGTTGCTTGCAGTATTCCAGAACCGGCGATGGGACAGCGACTTTCTGGCAGTTCGCGCTGCGATCGAACGTGGCTCGATCGGCCGGGCCGTCCATTTCGAAAGTCATTTCGACCGCTTTCGCCCGCAGGTGCGCGATCGCTGGCGAGAACGGCCTGAAGGCGGCGGCGGGATCTGGTACGATCTGGCGCCGCATCTGGTGGACCAAGCCCTTCAGCTGTTCGGCTTGCCCGAGCGCGTCGAGGCGAGCCTTGCCATTCTTCGCCCCGGCGCGTCGGCGCACGACTGGGCACATGCCATTCTACACTATCCCGACAAGCGGGTGATCCTGCACGCGAGCATGCTGGCGGCAGGCGGCAGCGCGCGATTTATCGTGCATGGCACGTCAGGCAGCCTGGTGAAGGAACGCGCGGATCAACAGGAAGCGCAGTTGCTGGCCGGGGTGGTGCCCGGCTCGCCGGGATGGGGCAGGGATGAAGACCCGCTAGTCCGTTATGATGAGGGTGGGCGGACAGAATTACCGGCACCGGCGGGAGACCAGCGCGCCTTCTACCGCGGTGTGGTTGCCGCAATACGTGGTGGTGCGAAAAGCCCCGTGCCACTCGCCCAGGCACTTGCAACCACAGCGGTGATAGAGGCTGCGCTGCGTTCGTCCTCGGAGCAGCGTGCAATGCCGCTCAGCCTGACCCCGGCAGAGCAGATGGCGTTCGCGGACGTCTAAGGCCGGGTGCGAGCGCCACACGCTCCTTTCTCGGTTCACGACAGGCCGCCAAGCTCCATCAGGACCGCCCATTCTTCATCCCTGACCGGGGTGACCGAAAGGCGGCTTTGGCGAAGAACCTCCAGCGTCGCCAGGCGCGGCTCCGCCTTGATCGTGGCGAGTGGGACGGGGCAGGGCAGCTTCGTCAGCGGCTTCACGGCAACCGATGCCCAGATGCCCTTTTCACCATCGGGCTGCCAGGCACGCACGATCTCCATCGTTCCGACGGCAGCTTTCTCCTTGTTCGAATGGTAGAAGATCGCCTGATCGCCGGGCTCCATCTCCTTGATGAAGTTGCGTGCGGTGTAATTTCGCACGCCGTCCCACTCGGTGCCTTCATCCGCAATCAGATGATCCCACCCGTACACATCCGGTTCCGACCTCAACAACCAGAAACGCATCTACTTTTTCCTAAACCGATCATGAACGCCGCATTCCGCGGTGGTTAAGCCCGAATCGCCCATAACATTGAACACGCTCACGGCATCGTGTGTTTACACCTTCAGAGCGGACCGAGCGTTTGTGTTAGGAGGTTCGAGATGAGTGGATTTCTGATGAAAGCGGGCCTGGGCACGGCATTGGCCGCGTCGGCACTTGCCACGGCTACGCCCGCGACGGCGCAGCGCTGGGGCCATCGTCATGACCGCGGGTCGGATGTCGCTGCCGGCGCGCTGATCGGCGGCGTTGTCGGGTTGGGTCTGGGTGCGGCGATCGCATCGAGCAATCGCGGACCATATTATGATTATCCGCCGCGTTATCGCGGGTATCGGGGCTATTATCCGCAGCCTTATTACAATGCCTACCGGCCGGCATGGCGCGGGCCGCGGTGCTTTCGCCAGTGGCGCTGGGACCCCTATTACGGCGGTCGGGTGCCAGTTCGGGTCTGCCGCTGATCGGCTTGACCCGGCAAGCTGTTTGAATGGGCACGCAGGGGGCGGCGCGGGAGATCCATTCTCCCGCGCCGCTTTTCCTATTGGGGCTGACGCAGTGATCGTCTAGTCGCGCTGCCATGACCGACACACCGCCTGATCATCTCTCCATCGATCCCTCGAGCCCTTATTTCGACCAGCCGACGCTCGAACGCGGCATCGGCATCCGCTTCAAGGGTGTCGAGCGGACCGATGTCGAAGAATATTCGATCTCCGAAGGCTGGATCCGGGTTGCGCTGGGCAAGAAGGTGGATCGTCGCGGGCGCCCGCTTACCATCAAGCTGAATGGCCGCGTTGAGGCATATTTCCAAGACGTCGCCGGCGCGACGGATGGCGAAGACAGCCAGGCCGACTGACGCTTCGTGATGTCGGTTGAGCCTCCCGGGTCACCGATAAACCGATGTGATCGCTGCGAACCCGGCCGTCGCCGGCCAGGTTCGCAACGTCGATACAGCGGGAACGGCCGCAGCGGATGCGCGGCGGCCCGATCAGGCAGCGAGACCGATCCGCGCTCTGGCCGCGTTATATTCCCGCTCCATCCGGTCGATCCGGTCGGCGACCGACTCCACTTTCTGAACGGCGCCGATGCCCTGGCCCGAACCCCAGATGTCGCGCCACGCTTTGGCCTTGGGCGCATTGTCCCCCTGGCCGAAGTTCATCGTCTTATAGTCGCCGTCGGGCAAATTATCTGGGTCCAGGCCGGCAGCGACGATTGAGCCGCGTAGATAATTGCCGTGAACGCCGGTGAAGAGGTTCGAATAGACGATGTCCGCGGCGCGGCCTTCGACGATCCCCTCCTTATAGCGCTGGTCGGCATTCGCCTCTTCGGTAGCGATGAAGGGTGAGCCGATATAGGCGAAGTCCGCGCCCATGGCTTGCGCGGCGAGTACGGCGTCACCGGTGGCGATCGACCCCGAAAGCGCCACGGGGCCATCAAACCACTGACGGATCTCGCTGACGAGGGCGAAGGGCGAAAGTCGCCCGGCGTGCCCGCCGGCGCCCGCCGCGACGGGGATCAGGCCGTCGGCTCCCTTCTCGACCGCCTTGCGCGCGAAGCGATCGTCGATCACGTCGTGGAACGTGATGCCGCCCCAATTGTGGACGGCCTGGTTCAGTTCTTCCCGTGCGCCGAGCGACGTGATGGTGATCGGCACCTGCCACTTTTCGCACGTGGCGAGATCGGCCTCCAGACGATCGTTCGACTTGTGAACAATCTGGTTGACGGCGAAGGGCGCCGCCGGGCGATCGGGATTGTCGCGATTGTGTGCCGCAAGCTCTTCGGTGATCCGGTGCAGCCACTCGTCGAGGAGCCCCTGCGGACGGGCGTTCAGCGCAGGAAAGGAGCCGACGACACCGGCCTTGCACTGCGCGATCACGAGATCCGGACCGGAGATGATGAACAGCGGCGAGCCGATGACCGGCAGGCGCAGACGGGAGAGGATCGATGGAACTGACATAAGTCAGGTTATGTCGGGTGAGTAATCACCTGTCCAGCCGGCCCGCCCGCGCCGATTACACTTGTGCAGCGTGCGTCGGATCAGTCGATGCGCTTCAGACCGGACGCGGCGGCCCGCCCATTCTCGACATAATGGGCGGCTGACACCTTCAAGCCGGCGACGGCTTGGTCGTCCAACGAGCGGACCGCCTTAGCCGGGCTGCCTACGATGAGGCTACGCGGCGGGAAGGTCTTCCCCTCCGTGACAAGCGCGTTCGCCCCGACGATGCAATCATCCGGAATGTGCGCGCGGTTGAGGATCGTCGCGCCCATGCCGATAAGCACCCGGTCACCGATGGTGCATCCGTGGAGGATCGCATGGTGGCCGATGGTACAATCCTCGCCCACTGTCAGCGGTGATCCCGGATCGGAGTGCAGCATTGCGCCCTCCTGAATGTTGCTGCGCGCGCCGATGGGAATGGTCGTGTTGTCGCCGCGGATCACCGCCCCGAACCACACGCTGGTGTCTTCGGCCAGCTGAACGTCTCCCACGATATCAGCGCTCGGAGCCACCCAGGCCGTTTCGTGGCAGGTGGGGCGTTGGCCCCGGAACTCGTAAAGCGGCATCATCCTCTCCTGTACCAACCTTGGACACTCGCCTGATTACTTCTTCAGGGCAGTTCCAAAACGTAAACGGCTCGTTAACCATGGGGGAATGCAGCGACGATTGATCCCCGAGCGGGCCGCCCGCCATCCCATCCGGCGGATGCTGGTCTCGGAAGACGCGCAGCCGAAGCACAGCGACGATCAGGACCTCAAGCTGTTCGTGCTGAGCTTCACCGCCTTCTTCATCTGCTTCTACACCCTCATCATGTGATCGCGGCTAGTCGCAGGCGCGGTGCAGGCGCTGTGCGATCCATGCCGAAACAAGGCACATGCCGGCCACGAGCAACAGCAACTGGCTGGCCGTGGCACCTAGCGCGGTGATCCCGGCGACCGCAGCCGAGCCGATCGTCATCGCGCCTGCGTTCACGACATTGTTCGCCGCCACGGTTCGCGCCGTCTGGTCCTTTGGAACGGTCGTGGTGAGGAAGGCGTAGAGCGGCACGACGAACATGCCGCCGAAGATTGCCACGAACATCAGCGTCAGCAGCACCAAAGGCGCGCCCGGGTGCCTCAGAAAGCCGGCGATGTCGAACAGCGTTCCCGCGGGCGCTCCCTCCCAGCTTGAGGCAACAAACCAGAAGCCGAGAACGGCTACGCCCATCGCGATCACCGAGGCCGGCGAATAGCGCGCCGAGATATGGCCGCGCAGCATGAGGTTGATGACGACTGAACCGATCGCGACCCCGACGGAGAAGATGGCCAATACCAGGCTGGCGACGCTCGCGTCGGAGGTGAGAACGTTCTTCACCAAAGGCGGGAAGATGACCACGAGGACGGACCCGATCGTCCAGAAGAAGCTGATGGCGCAGATCGCCAGAAACAGTCGCGGGATGTGCATCGTGCCCGCCACCAATCGCCACGACGCCCGCAGCGGATTGTGATCGAGCGTCAGCGGCGGCCCTAGCCGCGGCGCGGGAGGAACCATCCGGGCACTTAGATAGCCAAGAAGCGCCACGAGAAAGGTCAGCCCGGCGATCAGCGGTATCGATTCGTAGATGAACCCGGCGAGGATGGTGCCGAGCAGGATCGACAGATAGGTTCCCGCCTCAACCAGACCCGTGCCGCCAAGCACGTCGTCATCCTCAAGATGCTGCGGCAGGATGGCATATTTGATCGGGCTGAAGAACGTTGAGTGAATACCCAAGCCGACCACCGCGCCGAGCATCATCACGACGGGAAGCGTGACCTGCCCCGTGCGGGCCAGCAAGAGACCGCCGCAGCCGAGTGCCATGATGCCGAATTCAACAATCTTGACCACGCGGATGATCCGCGCCTTGTCCATGGTGTCCGCCAATTGCCCTGCCAGGGCGGACAGGAGGAAGAAGGGCAAGATGAAAAGGCCCGCAGCCAGGGCGTTGAAGAAGCTTTCCTGCTTTTCGTTCGCGAAAATCTCGTAGGTCGCAAAGAGAACCATCGAGGTTTTGAATAGATTGTCGTTGAAGGCGCCCAGGAACTGGGTGACGAAAAGCGGCAAAAAGCGCCGCCGTTTGAGAAGCCCGAGGGCATTGATCATGGCAGGAGGTAGCCCGACTGTGGCAGAATGAGCATTCGACATAGCCGCTCGTCGCTACCGCTGCCAACCCCGGCAGGGTTGCGCCACCGGCTTGCTGAGCTAAGTCAGCAATCGTGCTTACGTTGCCCAATCTGCTCAGCCTGTCGCGAATCGTCGCGGTGCCCGCGTTGGTGGCGTTCTTGTGGTGGCCGACATGGCACGCCGGGTTCGCCATCGCCTTCGGCCTATACTGCCTGATGGGGATCACCGACTATTTCGACGGATATCTCGCACGTGCGCAGGGAGCGGTGTCGCGCCTAGGCGTGTTCCTGGATCCGATCGCCGACAAGATCATGGTCGCGGCTGTCATCCTGATGCTGGTAGGGACGCGGCACAATGACACGGCGGTGATCACCGGGGTGCATATCATCGCCGCGCTGGTGATCCTGCTACGCGAGATCGCCGTTTCGGGGCTGCGCGAGTTTCTGGCCGGCTTGCAGGTATCGCTGCCTGTATCCCGACTGGCCAAGTGGAAGACGACGCTGCAGCTGGTGGCACTAGGCGCGCTGATCCTGGCGGGCGCCCTGCCGGATCTTGGCTGGATCAAGCTGGTCGGGCTTGTTTCCCTTTGGGGCGCCGCGGTGCTGACGATCGTGACCGGGTGGGACTACCTGCGCGTCGGTCTGAAGCACATGGATTGATGGCGATGCGGGTGCTTTACTTCGCCTGGGTGCGCGAGCGGATCGGTCTTGCGGAAGAGGTGGTGAGCCCGCCCGATGACGTCAAAACAATCGCTGCGCTGATCCGCTGGCTAGCCGGGCGGTCGGATCGCCATGCCGCCGCCTTAAGCGAGCCGGATCGCTTGCGGGCTGCCCGCGACCAGGATTTCGTCACGCTGGACATGGCGATTGCCGGCGCGAAGGAGATCGCCATCTTTCCGCCGGTGACAGGCGGATGATCCGCATTCTGGTCAGCCTGTCGCCGATCGATGTGGCCGCGGAGCAGGAGAGGGCCGAGTTGGATGGGGCGCTGGCGACTTTCACCGGCATGGTGCGCGCCGATGATGGCGTGACGGAGCTGATGCTGGAGCATTATCCGGGCGCCACTGAGCGAGCGTTGCAGGTGCTTGCCGAAGAAGCGGTGCAGCGGTGGTCGCTTGCCGGTGCCACCATCGTGCATCGCGTAGGCCGGATGGTGCCGGGCGACCGGATCGTCTTTGTCGCTACCAGCGCATCGCATCGGGCAGAGGCGCTGCAAGCCTGCGCTTTCCTGATCGATCGGCTGAAAACCGATGCGCCGTTCTGGAAGCGCGAGCAGGTGGCGGGGCAGCATCGCTGGGTAGAGGCGCGCGCCAGCGACGACCAGTCCGCGGCGAAGTGGCGGTCGTAAGGCGCGCTGCCAGTGCAACGTCTCTCGCTCTAGGGGCTCAGGCCAAGTGGGGCACCATGACGCCGTTGATGACGTGAAACACCCCATCGGCTTGCTGAACGTCCGGCGTCTGCACATAGCTCTTGTTGCCTTGCGCGTCGGTCAGAGCCACGGCAGCGCCCTCCTTCGTGACGGTTAGGGTGTCACCTTCAACGGTCGCGAGGCGGGCGGTGCCACGGCCTTGATCGACCTTCGCGCGCAGTTGCTCCAGCGTCATGGCGCCGGCCACGACGTGATAGTTGACGAGCTTGTTCAACGTCGCTCGATTTGCTGGTTGAAGAAGCGCGTTGACCACCTGTGGCTGCATGCGACCGAATGCCTCGTCGCTTGGCGCGAATACCGTCACCGGGCCGGTGGCGCCAAGCGAGCGACCGGCGTCACTGGCGAAGAGCGCGCGCGACAGCGTCTGAAGATTGGGCGCCGCCGCGCAATTGCCCGCAATCGTGCGCGTGCCCAGCATCTCCGCACCGGCGAGCCGCGGATTGATCGCGGTCGCGGCCAACGCGGTGATCCGGTCCACCGGCGCTGTGGCTCGAACCGGGGCCACGGCTGTAGCAGTGGCAGGCGCGCCCACCGGGGCGGAAACGATCTTCGTCTGCGGCGCGCACGCAGCGGCGAGTAGGCTGAAGGAGAGAACGGAAAGGGGCAGGGCTTTGGTCACGGACCACCTGTGTATGGCTCGATACATAGAAGACAACGGTTGTCCCGCCGGTTCGTTGCCCCGGACAGCCCGCGGCGGCTTCCGTCTGTCGCGGTTGAGCGCTAGGCGAGCGGGATGATCGACGATCCCCTTGGCCCGCTGGATCCCCAGTTCGCAGCCGCCTTCCAGCGCGATGACAAACGTCCGCCGTGCCAACTTTATCTGATCTCGCCATTGAACGTGGCAGGTGACTTTGCTGACCGGCTGGCGCGGGCACTGGACGCGGGGCCCGTGGCGGCGTTTCAGTTTCGCGTAAAGGACGTCAACCAGCACGAGGCAGCCCGGCTTGCGGAGCCGCTGCAGCGCATTTGCGCCGATCGGGACGTGGCCTTTATCGTTAATGACAGCGTGTCGCTGGCCAAGAGACTGGGTGCCGATGGCGTCCATCTCGGCCAGGAAGATGGCGATCCGCGCGAGGCGCGAGCGACGCTTGGTCCTGATGTTCAGATCGGTGTGACTTGCCACGACAGCCGGCACATGGCGATGGAAGCCGGCGAGGCGGGCGCGGACTATGTGGCGTTCGGCAGTTTCTATCCGACGACGACCAAGGAAGTGAAGCATCACCCCGAGCCAGTGATCCTTTCCTGGTGGTCGACACTGTTCGAGCTTCCCTGTGTCGCAATTGGCGGGATCACACCGGGCAAAGCGCGTCCGCTGGTCGCGGCGGGCGCGGACTTCATTGCGGTGTCCGGCGCGGTGTGGAACGGCGATGAAGCCGCGGCGGTACGGGCGTTTGGTGAAGCGCTCGGCTGAGCCCCGTGTCGCGGCCGCAACCAGGCACGCCGACGGCCGTTGAATGATCGTGCTCGGCCATCCAGACGTTCCGCTTTGGCGAAGATTGGCCTGTTTCCGGCCTGATGTCGTCGTTCGATCTGACGGGCAGACAAAGTCACGTGGATCGCTGGTCGGGTCAGCGTTCCGCGTGGCGGATGCGCGCTGAATGACCAGGCTGGGCGGTACGATCCTAGCGCTGATCCTGCTGGCTATCGCCGGCTTCGCGTCGATGTTGTCGTTCGGGCCGTCGGAGAAGCGATCACCAGCGGCGACCAGCACGGTGGCGGCGCCTTCGCCAGCAGGCAATTCGGTCGCAGCCCCGTTGATGGTGCCGGTAGCCGGGATCGCGCCTAGGCAGCTTGCGGACACGTGGGGAGACTCACGAGGAGGGGGGAGCCGGCGCCATCAGGCGATTGACATCATCGCGCCCGCGAACACGCCCGTCCTCGCGGCCGCACCAGGCGCAGTCGAGAAGATGTTCCAAAGCAAGGCAGGCGGTACGACGCTATATGTGCGCTCGCCGGGGCGACGCTGGAGCCATTATTATGCGCATCTCGCCCGCTACGCGCCCGGACTGCGCGAGGGCGCGCCGGTAACCAGGGGCATGTTGCTTGGCTATGTTGGCGACACGGGGAACGCCGGCGCCGGCAATACCCATCTCCACTTTGCCGTCAGCCAGATGGGACCCGGCGACAAATGGTATGAGGGAACACCAGTCAATCCGTACCCGCTGCTTGCCGGAAAGCGCAAGGTTCGTTAGGGCGACCGCCTTCCAGTTCAACACTGCCGTTTGCCCTGAGCTGGTCGAAACCTGCCCTGATCGCCTGCATGTCCAGGATTTCCGTCTCGGGCGCCTCCTCTTGGGGAAGGGGAGCAAGGGATTCGATCTGCTCGGCCCGAACGGAGAATGGGCAGTAAAAAGTCATGAAGATCAGCGGTGTGGACATCCGTCCGGGTAACATCATCGAATATGAAGGCGGCATCTGGCGCGCGGTGAAGATCCAGCATACGCAGCCGGGCAAGGGCGGCGCCTATATGCAGGTCGAACTGAAGAACCTGCGCGATGGCCGCAAGAACAACGTCCGCTTCCGTTCGGCAGAGACGGTGGAGCGCGTACGGCTCGACACCAAGGACTTCCAGTTCCTGTTCGCGGACGGCGACGGCCTGGTCTTCATGGACAAGGAAACCTACGATCAGGTGACGCTGCCGCGCGATCTTCTCGGCGATGCGGCCGCTTTCCTGCAGGACGGCATGGACGTGGTGATGGAGCTCTATGAAGAGGAAGCCATCAGCGTTCAGCTGCCCGACACGATCGAAGCAACGATCGTCGAGGCCGATGCGGTGGTGAAGGGGCAGACCGCCTCTTCCAGCTACAAGCCTGCGATTCTCGACAATGGCGTTCGCGTGATGGTGCCCCCGCACATTTCCAGCGGAACCCGGATCGTCGTGGACGTTTACGAGCAGACCTACGTCCGCCGCGCGGACTGATTGTTTTTCCCTCCCGCTCGGGAGGGACCGGGACTGGCGGGAGTGCTGCCGAAGGACATGGCGATCTTCGCCATGAACAAGCCCCGGATTGTTGAAGCCCACGACCCCTCCTTAGCGGGAGGGGGGAGTTGTCGAGATGCCATCCCATTCCGGTCTTTTCACGATCATCGAACGTGCCGCCCGCAAGGCGGCGCCGCGGTTGCGGCGTGACTTCAACGAAGTTCAGCACCTTCAGGTGAGCCGCAAGGGGCCTGCAGATTTCGTCTCGATGGCGGACCAGCGCGCCGAACAGACCCTGTACGAGGAATTGTCGAAGGCGCGGCCGGACTGGGGCTTCGTGATGGAGGAGCGTGGCGAGATCGCCGGCGATCCATCCAAGCCGCGGTTCATCATCGATCCGCTGGACGGCACCACGAACTTCCTTCACGGCATCCCGCACTTCGCGATCTCCATCGCCGTCGAGGAACCCCTGCCCAGCGGCAAGCGGGAGGTGACGACCGGGCTGGTGTACCAGCCGCTAACGGACGAGAGCTTCTGGGCCGAGAAGGGGCGCGGCGCCTGGCTGCAGGATCAGCGGCTGCGCGTATCCTCGCGCCGCGAATTGACTGAGTCGGTCATTGCGACCGGCATTCCCTTCATGGGGCATGGCGATTTTGCCGAATGGACCCGTATCTTCGGATCGATTGCTCCCCAGGTTGCCGGGATCCGGCGCCTCGGCTCGGCGGCGCTCGACCTGGCGTGGGTCGCGGCTGGCCGGTTCGACGGTTATTGGGAATCGAAGCTCAAGATCTGGGATGCAGCGGCGGGCATGCTGTTGGTGAAGGAGGCTGGTGGCTTCGTTACCGACTTCCGCGGCGGCGACCGCTCGATCGAGCGCAGCGAGTTTCTGGCGGCCAACGACGGCCTTCATTCAAAGCTGCACAAGTTGCTGGCCGGCGCGCTGCGCTAATGACCCAAGCGCGCGGTCCGATGACGGCCGCGCCTCATCAGCCAGGACATCTGATCAGAACGTGTAGACGAGTGAGGCCCGGCTGGTCGTGTCAGTCGAGACGCGTCCGACCGGCGGCTCGCTTTCATATTGAACAGTGTAGCTGATCTGCGCTGACAGGGGGCCCACCAGCTTTGCGGCAAGCGCTGTCGTGCTGCTGACGGTCGAGTTGTACCGCTGCAGGTAGGCCGAGGCGTCCTGGCTTACGGAGAGGCCGGGCGACAGCTTCACATCCAGATCGATATTGCCACGTGCCGCGATGCTGCTCTCGATCGTGGCATCGGTGAACTGCGTGTGCCGGAACGCCGGTCCGAGTTCGAGATTGAGCGTCAGTGCCCGTGTCTGCACCGCACTGTAGCCGGCACCGGCCGATGCCGAGTAACGATCCGAATAGCCGAAGAACCGATCGCTTTCATATTGCAGCGCGCCATAAACATAGCGGCGAGAGTCGATCTTCCAGTTCGGCTCATAGGCCGCGAGGTAATGCTCGCGCGTGGTGATCCCGAGGCTGCGTTGGAAGTCCGCCTGGCCGCGCAGCTTGTGCCGCCACTCCAGCCCCTCGCGCGTGAGATCGAGGATGCCCGTGGCCCCCGCGGTACTCGTGTTCCCGGTGCTGATGAAGCCGCCCAACTCCGCGCGCCCGGTCCACAGATCGGTCCAACCCGCACGAACGATGCGGACTTCACGATCCTTCGCGCGAACGGCGCGCCATTCGTCGGCGATACGAAGCACCGCATCCCCACTCGCCGGATCAGCGGCGCGCGCATATTTGACGATCGTGGAAACCTCCGCCTCGTTGCCTGAAGCAATCGCGGCATCCAGCATGGCGCGGATCGGCGGCGGGATCCGCACCTGATCGGCGGCGTCCGTACCGGACCCGTCGCCCGGCAAGCTTGATGAGGCAAGAAGCAGGGCGATGATCACGGTCAACCGCTACTCACGGTAAGGGAGGAGGAGAAGAAGCGGCGGATGGACGGTGGCTCAGGCGAGATGAGCTGAAAATGCCGCCAGCACTTCCTCATACAAAGCGCGCTTGAACGGAACGATCAGCGACGTCAGGTCCTTTGGCTCGGCCCAACGCCATGCACGAAATTCCGGGTGCGCGGTCTGGATGTGGATATCGCTGTCCCGGCCGAGAAAGCGGAACAGGTACCAGCGCTGTACCTGACCGCGATACTTGCCCTTCCACACCTTCCCGATCAACTCCGGGGGAAGTTCGTAGCGGAACTCTCCCGGTGCCTCGGCGACGAGCTCAACGAGTTGCGGGCTGATGCCGGTTTCCTCGCCGAGCTCCCGAATGGCCGTGTCGCGCGGATCCTCACCCGGATCGATCCCGCCCTGCGGCATCTGCCACGCCTCAAGCGTGGTATCGAGACGCTGACCGACAAACACCTGACCATCGCGGTTCAAGAGCATCACGCCGACGCAGGGACGATAGGGAAGATCGAGCATTTCAGTCACTGCGACAGCCTTTGATTGTCCGAATGGGCGAGGACCTCATACGCCATCACGGCCGTCGCAACGGCGGCGTTGAGGCTGTCAGCCTTTCCGAGCATGGGCATTTTGACCAGCAAATCGCATTCGTCCTCCATGTCGGCCGGAAGGCCCTGCGCTTCGTTGCCGGTGAGCAGAAACGTAGGCGCGGCATAAGGGGCGGCGCGATAGTGATTGTCCGTTCGGAGGCTGAGGCCAACCAGCTGTCCCGGGCCGGAGCGAAGCCACGGCAGGAACGCGTCCCACGTGGTCCTGACGAGCGGCACCGTAAACAGGGCACCCATGCTTGCCCGAACGGCCTCGGTCGAGAAAGGATCGACGCAATCGCCGATCAGGATCAGCCCGCCAGCGCCGACCGCATCGCCGGTCCTGAGGATGGTGCCCAGATTGCCAGGATCGCGCAGCCGCTCGGCCACGAGCCAGATCGGGCTCGCCGCCCTGTCCAGCGCCTCAAGTTCCGTGTCGAACATGGCGAAGGCGCCTACGACCGATTGCGGATTATCCTTGCCGGACAGCTTGGAAAGGATCGCATCGGATGTCTCGATCGCCTCACCACCGGCACGTTCCACTTCGGTGACGAGCGCCGTGACCAGCGGATGGTTCGCGCTGGCCGGCGTGTAGAAAAGGAACTGCGGCAGGCGCCCGGTCTCCCGCGCCTCCGTCAGGATGCGCAGCCCCTCGGCCACGAACATGCCTTCCTCGCGGCGGTGCCGCTTTTCACGCAGCCCCTGGATGCGCTTGACCAGCGGATTGGAGAAGGCGGTAATGATACGAGGCATTGCCTTGGTCAGTCTTCGCCGAATTTGGCTTCCACCAGCGCACACATGGCGGCCACGACCGTTTCGGCTTCCCCGCCCTGTGCGCTGATGGTGATCGTGTCACCTTTCGCGGCCCCCAGCATCATCAGACCCATGATCGAGGTGCCGGTGACCGTGGAGGCACCCTTGGCGACCTGAACCGTCAGTGGTTGCTGGGTGGCGAGCGTCACGAACTTCGCGCTGGCGCGGGCGTGCAGGCCACGCCGATTACTGATGAGAACGTCGCGGGATACCATCACGCGGCGGCTTCTCCCACCCCGAGCACCTCGGAGGCAACGGAAATATACTTGCGGCCCGCTTCACGCGCTGCCGCCACCGCGGCCGCAACGCCCATCTTCCGACGCGCAGATTCAAGCCGGATCAGCATCGGCAGGTTGATGCCGGCGATCACTTCGATCCTGCCGCGTTCCATCAGCGAGATCGCCAGGTTCGAGGGCGTGCCGCCGAACAGGTCGGTCAGGACGATCACCCCGCGACCGCTATCCACCTCCGCTATGGCGGAGCGAATATCCGCCCGGCGTGCTTCCATGTCGTCATCCGGCCCGATCGCCACGGTGCGAACCTGCTTCTGCGGGCCCACCACGTGCTCCATCGCCGTCACGAACTCATCGGCCAGCCGGCCGTGCGTCACGAGCACAAGCCCGATCATCTGCGTCGTCAATCCGTTCATTGCCCGTCAGGCCGTCCCTCGAGCCGATCTTGCGGCACTGCCGCAAGATCACGATGCGTGACCCTGGGCGAAAATGCCGCAGTGCGCAACCGTGCTGCGATCCGTTCTGCTACATGCACTGACCGGTGTCTCCCGCCGGTACAGCCGACCGCAATGTTTATATAAGACTTTCCTTCAGCGCGATAGCGGGGGAGGAGGAGCAGAAGTAGCTCCTCTATGCGGCTGACCGCCGGCTCATATGCGGGGTCCTGTGACACATAAGCGGCAACCGCCTCGTCCTGCCCGGTGCCCGGGCGCAGATGTGGAACCCAGTGCGGATTACGTAAGAACCGCATGTCGAAAACCAGATCCGCATCTGGTGGTAAACCCCGGGAAAAGCCGAAGGACATGACCGAGACGGCCGGCTCGCTGAGCCCTGGCTGCGCGAAGGTGCGCCGGATCTGCTGCGCCAGCTCGGCACTGGTATAGCGACTCGTATCGATGAGCCGCGGTGCCCAGCGCCTGAGCGGTTCAAGCAGCTCTCGCTCCTGCGCGATGCCCTCGCGCGCCGGGCGGTCCGCGGCGAGCGGATGCCGTCGTCGCGTCTCGTCATACCGGCGGGCCAGTTCGTCAGTGGCGCAATCGAGAAACAGCGTATCGATCTCCTGCCGGCCTGCTTCGCGCAGGCGATCGATCTGGCGAGCGATGGCCGCGGCATCAAAGTCCCTTGTCATGGCGCCGATGCCGATGGCGAGGGGGCGCGCGAACTCGGACTGGCCGATGGCGGCATCAGTGCCGAGCAGGCGATCAAGCAGGCTCAGCGGGAGATTGTCGACCACCTCCCACCCGAGATCTTCCAGCGTTTTCAGCACCGTCGACTTGCCGGCGCCCGACATGCCGGTGACCAGCAGGATTTCCGAGGGAGCGTTCATGGCAGATCGTGTCTCAAGGCGTGTTCGATGACGAGCGGGGCGGAGGCCGGGCGCGGATCGAGTAACAGAACAGGAACGGCGATGCCGGCGAATGGCTCCAACTGGCGCTCCGGCATCCGCTCCGGCCCATCCTGCAGCCGGACAGCCAAAGCTACCCGAACCCCATCAACATGTTCCATCGGGATGATGCCGAGGCCACGGACCTCGATACGGCCGGCGATCGTGGAGGGGGCGCTCGCCACGAGCGTGTCGCCGAACGCCGCGATGTGCGTGTAATCGTCGGAGACGAGGACGGCCCCGCGATCGATCAGGCGCAGGGCGAGGTCAGACTTGCCGCTGCCTGACGGGCCGAGCAGCAGGACGGCCCGGCCATCGATCGCCACCGTGGACGCGTGGATAGTGGCGTGCGCGCTCACTTCACGCCCGCGAGATCAGCGGGAGATGAACAACAAAGCGCGCGCCGCTCAAGCGATCTTCCCTCGATTCCACGTGAATGGAGCCCCCATGCGCCTCCACGATCGTGCGTGCAATCGCGAGCCCGAGGCCGGAGTGCTGGCCGAAATCCTCCCCGCTTGGCCGTACGGAGTGGAAGCGGCGGAAGATCGATTCGCGCGCGTCTTCCGGTACGCCCGGACCTTCGTCCTCGAAGCATAGTTCCAGCTTGTCGCCGCTGGCGAGCGCGGCGATGGAAACCAGGCCACCGTCCGGCGAGAATGACACCGCATTGTCGATCAGGTTCTCGAACACCCGTTCGAGCCGCGCCCCTTCACCGGAAATAAGGAGCGGCGCGCCTTCTTCATGATCGAGACGAAGCCGAATGCCCCGCTCCAGCCGGCGCTCCTCGCGCTCGGCGATGATCCCGTGGAGCACGGCGACGACATCGACCGGCTCGAACTTCGCGCGGCTGAGCTGCGCATCCAGGCGCGAGGCTTCGGAGATGTCGCTGATCAGGCGATCAAGGCGATGGACGTCATCGCGAACGATCGCGAGCAGACGCTCCTGAAGAACGGGATCGCGCACGCTGCCAAGGCCATCAACGGCCGAGCGCAGGGACGCGAGGGGGTTCTTGAGCTCGTGCGTCACGTCCGCGGCGAAAGCTTCCGTGGCGTCGATCCGGGCGCGCAGGGCGAGGCTCATGTCGGATAGCGCGCGCGCCAGCAGCCCGATCTCGTCCTTGCGTTCCGGCAGGCGGGGCACGACCACTTCGCGCGCGCGGCCCAGCCGGACGCGGACAGCCGCTCGCGCCAGTCGTCGCAGCGGCCGGACGATCGTTCGTGCCAGGAACAGCGACAGGAAAACCGAGACCAGCGTCACGACCAGAAGCACGACACTGAGGCGAAAGCGCTCGACCCGGACGGTCTGGGTGATGTCGCGGGCGTTCACCGTGGTCATGATGGCGGCGTCGCGGCCCGGCACGCGGGCAGCCGCGGTGATGACGGGCGTGCGATCGGGCGCTCGCCACACCGTTGCCGAAGGAAATCCGCCCAGCGCGGTGCGCACATCTGTCCAGGCGACGCCGCTCGTCTTCTCGCGGTAGAGGGGAGGGCGTGTCGCACCGACCACCGTATCGATGCCGGCGTCGAGGAAGCGTGCGATCCTCTGCCCCAGGCCGTCCTTGTCCGGATCGCGCAGCAGGAAGTTCCGCTCGCCCAGCGCCCTGCTGTCCGCCTGAAGGTCGCCACTGCGCCAGAACAGGCGAATTCGGGTGCCCGTATCGCGCGCGAGCTGCCGTATCAGCTGTTCCCGCCGCTCTTCCGGCACGACGCCCACCGCCTCGGCGATCAGTCGAGCCTCCTGCATGGCCTGGCGTGTACGACTGTCGAGGATCCGCGTGCGGTAGCTATCGAGGTAGAAGAAGCCTCCCGCGAGCAACAGCAACGCGAAGATGTTCACCGCCAGGATGCGCCGCGTGAGCGATACCCGGCCGGACCATCGCAGCGTCAGATCGTTGGCGTCACTCTTCGGAGAAGCGATATCCGGCGCCATACAAGGTCTCGATGGCATCAAAGGCGGGATCCACCTGGCGGAACTTGCGCCTCACACGCTTGATGTGGGAATCGATGGTTCGATCGTCGACGTAGATGTCGTCCTGGTACGCCGCGTCCATCAGCTGGTTGCGCGTCTTCACGATGCCCGGTCGCTGCGCGAGCGTTTCCAGGATCAGAAATTCGGTGACCGTCAGCGTCACCGGCTCGCCGTTCCAAGTCACACGGTGCCGTGCAGGATCCATTGACAGGCGCCCGCGCTCGATCGGAGCGGCGGCCTCCGGCTCTCCTGCCTCGGTCGTCTGCGCCAGTTCGGTGCGGCGCAGGATCGCCCGGATACGGGCGATCAGCAGGCGCTGGCTGAAGGGCTTGGCGATATAATCGTCCGCACCCATCGCGAGGCCAAGCGCCTCATCCAGCTCGTCATCCTTGCTGGTGAGAAAAATGACCGGGATCTGATTGCGCTCACGCACGCGGCGCAGCAGCTCAAGCCCGTCCATTCTCGGCATCTTGATATCGAAGATGGCGAGATCGGGTGGATTGTCGACCAACGCCTTCAACGCGGTCTCGCCATCGGCGTATACGCGTGTGAGGAATCCCTCGGCCTGAAGCGCGATCGAAACGGAGGTGAGGATGTTGCGGTCGTCATCGACGAGCGCGATCGTTGCCGTCATGAAACGGCGTTAGTGCAAACGGGTGATCGGCTCAATGGCGGCTTGTGGTTCGCCGTCGGTCCGACTTGCATCCGTCATGGTGCAGTGCGGCGGAACATCCTGCCGCCTATGTTCTTTACGTCCGCATGGATGCGTATTGGAGCGGTTGGGAAATCCCCAACATGGTCGCCAACGCCGCGATCGTGATCGGAACCGTGGTGTTGGCGCTGGCGCTGCATGCCGCGTTCATGGCGGTTGGCCGCCGCCTTGCCGCGCGGACGCCCGATTCAGTGGACGACGCCGTCCTTGCCCTTTCCGCCCGACCGATGCGCTGGATCGTGGTTGCGATTGCGCTGGCCGTCGCGCGGCGTTTTCTTGTGCTGCCCGAATGGGCCGACGATCTTTGGCAGATGATCGCTGGGTTCGTCGTGCCCGGCCTTCTCGGATGGCTGATCGTCACCGTTGTGCAGGTGTATATTCGCGCCATCGAGCTTCGCTACGATATCGCGGTTGAAGACAATTTGCGCGCGCGTCGGCGGCGCACCCGTGCGGCGATCCTGGGCCGGATCGTCATCATCGGCGTGTCCATGGTCACGATTGCTCTGATGCTGCTGTCCATCCCGAGCATCCGCAGTGTCGGCATCACGCTGATGGCCTCGGCCGGTCTTGCTGGCCTGGCGGTGGGCGCGGCCGCTCAACCGGCGCTGAAGAACCTGATCGCGGGGGTGCAGCTCGCCTTCACCGAGCCGATCCGCATCGACGACGTTCTGATCATCGAGGGGGAATGGGGAAAGGTGGAGGAGATCCGGCTGACCTATGTCGTGGTAGCGCTTTGGGACGAGCGACGGCTGATCGTGCCGGTATCCCGCTTCCTCGAAATGCCGTTCCAGAACTGGACGAGAAACACCAGCAAGCTTCTGGGAAGCGCCTTCTTCTGGCTGGATCCAACCGCCGACATTCCCCGACTTCGCGCGCGGTACGAAGAGGTGGTCCGCGCCAACCCGCGCTGGGACGGACGCGCCTTCGTGCTTCAGGTAACCGATACCAAGCCGGACGCGATCGAGGTTCGCGTTCTCGCCACGGCGAAGGATGCGCCCACCGCCTTCGACCTACGCTGCGACATCCGTGAGGCGATGCTCGCATTCATCCGCGATGAGATGCCCGAAGCGCTTCCCAAGCACCGGCTGCTTTCGCTTGCGGAGAGTGATGCGTTGCCCTCTCAGCGCTTCGCCTGATCAGGCCGGTTCGACCACCACGATTCCGCTGGCGACGGAGATGATCCGCATCCGCGCACCGGTCGGCGCATCCGGCCCGGCCGCGGGCCATTCGCCATCACCGACCCGCACGCGGCCACGTCCGGCGATGATCGGATCCGCGACGATCACCGTTTCGCCGACGAGTCGCCGCGAACGGTCGTTCAGCAGCGGGTCGCTCGTGTCCACCGGATAGTCCAGATACCAGCGGCGGCCGATCAGCACCGCCACCACGCTCCACATCGCAAATGCGCCAAGCTGGGCCGCGATCGGCAGGTCCGGCAGAATGAAGGTGGCCGCCGATACGATCGCCGCCGCCACGCCGAGGAAGACGAGGAACACACCGGGCAGCGCCAGTTCCGCACCGGCAAGCAGCACCGCGACGAGGAGCCACAGAACGGGAGCGTTCAGTGCGAGGCCGGCGAGGGTCATTGCTTCGGCTCCGTGCGGACCTGCGGCACCGACGCTTTGGTCGGGACCGCGGGATCGGATGCCTTGTCGCCAAAGGTTGCCTTGGCCAGCTCGCCGATACCGCCAAGGGTGCCGATCAGCTGAGTCGCCTCGACCGGGAAGAGGATGGTCTTCGCGTTCGGGCTGGTCGCGAACTTGCCAACGGCCTCTACATATTTCTGGGCGATGAAATAGTTCAGGCTCTGCGTTCCACCGCTTTCGATCGCGGCAGACACGACGTGGCTGGCCTTGGCTTCCGCTTCCGCGGCACGCTCGCGAGCCTCCGCATCGCGGAAGGCCGACTCGCGCCGCCCCTCGGCCTCCAGGATGCGCGCCTGCTTCTGACCCTCGGCGCGCAGGATTTCCGATGCGCGCATGCCTTCGGCTTCAAGGATATTCGCGCGCTTTTCCCGCTCGGCCTTCATCTGGCGACCCATCGCGTTCACGATATCGGCCGGGGGACGGATGTCCTTGATCTCCACCCGCGTGATCTTGACGCCCCAGGGGGTGGTGGCGTGATCCACCACGCTGAGCAGCCGAGCGTTGATCTCGTCCCGCTTCGACAAGGTCTCGTCGAGATCCATCGATCCCATGACCGTGCGCAGATTGGTGGTCGTGAGCTGCAGCAGCGCGACGTAAAGATCCGACACCTCATAGGCCGCCTTCGCGGCGTCCAGCACCTGGAAGAAGACGACCCCGTCGGTGGAGATCATCGCATTGTCCTTGGTGATGATCTCCTGACCGGGGATATCGATCACCTGTTCCATCATGTTCACGCGTCGGCCAACGCGATAGAAAAAGGCGGGATAGAAGTTGAAGCCCGGCGTGGCCGTCGTCGTGTAGCGGCCGAAATGCTCGATCGTATATTGGTAGCCCTGGCGTACGATCTTGATGCTGGTCAGCAGATAGAGCAGCACGATAGCCAGAATCAGCGTGGCGGTTGCAATGGCCATGCGCGAACTTTCCTCCCCAGATTAGAGCCAGCTTAGCAGGGGCGGGCGAGGGGGCCTAGCGGATCGTCGCTGTCGCGGTTACATGGCCCGCCACTCCTGCGCGACACGGAAACGGCACTTCATGGATATTCGGCTCGGCCTCACCTTCGACGACGTTCTCCTCGTTCCGGCTGCATCCGAGGTGTTGCCGAGCGAGGCGGATACCCGAACGCGAGTGACGCGCGACATCGCGCTCAACATCCCGATCCTGTCCTCGGCAATGGACACGGTGACCGAAGCGGACATGGCGATTGTCATGGCGCAGCTCGGCGGGATGGGCGTGCTTCATCGCAACCTGACCGTCGAAGAGCAGGTCGCGGCGGTCCGGCAGGTGAAGAGGTTCGAAAGCGGCATGGTGGTGAATCCGATCACCATCACGCCGCAGGCCACGCTGGCCGAGGCGCAGGCGCTGATGGCGCAGAACCGGATCAGCGGCATTCCGGTGGTGGAGACGGACGGCAAATTGGTCGGCATCCTGACGAACCGTGACGTGCGGTTCGCGGAAAACCCGATGCAGCCCGTGTCGGAGCTGATGACCCGCGACAATCTTGCCACCGTCCGCGTCGGCGTGGGGCAGGAAGAAGCGCGGCGGTTGCTGCACCAGCGCCGCATCGAGAAGCTGATCGTCGTTGACGACAATTACCGCTGCGTCGGCCTGATCACCGTCAAGGACATTGAAAAGGCCGTCACTTATCCGGATGCGACGAAGGATGCGGCCGGCCGCTTGCGCGTCGCGGCCGCGACAACGGTGGGCGACAAGGGGTTTGCGCGCACCGAGGCGCTGGTCGACGCGGAATGCGACCTGGTCGTGATCGATACGGCGCACGGCCACAACCGCGACGTGGCGCGCGCCGTGGAGCGCGTGAAGAAGCTGTCCAACTCCGTTCAGGTCGTCGCGGGGAACGTCGCGACCGGTGAGGCGACGCGTGCCCTGATCGATGCGGGCGCGGATGGCATCAAGGTCGGGATCGGCCCTGGCTCGATCTGCACGACCCGCGTGGTTGCAGGTGTGGGTGTGCCGCAGCTGACCGCGGTGCTGGACTGCGCCGAGGCTGCCGCGGCGAGTGGTGTCCCGGTGATCGCGGATGGCGGCCTGCGCACCTCCGGCGATCTTGCCAAGGCACTGGCCGCCGGCGCCTCGACCTGCATGGTCGGATCGCTGCTGGCGGGCACCGAGGAAGCACCAGGCGAAACGTTCCTTTATCAAGGGCGTGCGTACAAATCCTATCGCGGCATGGGAAGCGTGGGCGCGATGGGGCGTGGCTCGGCGGACCGGTATTTCCAGGGTGAGATCAAGGACCAGCTGAAGCTCGTGCCCGAGGGGATCGAGGGCCAGGTGCCGTTCAAGGGGCCGGCACGCGACGTGATCCACCAGCTGGTTGGCGGCATCAAGGCGGCCATGGGATATACCGGGTCGGCCACGCTTGCTGACCTGCGTGAGCGGGCAAATTTCGTGCGGATCACGGGTGCGGGGCTGAAGGAAAGCCACGTCCACGACGTGACGATCACGCGGGAGGCACCCAATTATCCGACGCGCTGAGCCAGCATGACACCTGCGGCACGCACCCAGGCGGCGATCGAACTGCTCGACGCCATCATCGCCGCCGCGCAGGAGGCAGGCGCTGCGGCTGATACGCTCATCGCCCGCTACTTCGCGACCCGGCGCTATGCGGGATCGAAGGATCGGCGCGCAGTCCGGGAACTGGTGTATGCGGCCATTCGCCAATGTGGTGAACGGCCGCCGAGCGGACGTGCGGCGATGCTGCTGCTGACCGAGCGCGATCCCGAAATTGCCGCGCGGTTCGATGGGTCGCCGCATGGCCCCGCGGCGATCCAACAGGGCGAACCGGTGGCCGTAAGCGGTGTGGTTCCGGCATGGATTGGGCGGGAATTGGAGCAATCCGGCCTGCCCGCGGCCTCCTGGCCCGCACTGGTGGCCCGGGCACCATTGGACGTCCGGATCCGTAGCGACGTGGACGCGGGCGAGGCCTTGTCGACGTTTCCGGACGCACAGCCGATCGCCGGTCTGGATCGCGGCTGGCGGCTTCCTGCCGGGACAGATGTCGCTCCGCTTGCCGGGGTGGCGGAAGTGCAGGATGCGGGAAGCCAGGCCGTGTCGCTGGCCGCGGAGGCGAGGCCCGGCATGACGGTGGTCGACCTGTGCGCCGGTGCTGGCGGCAAGACGCTTGCGCTGGCTGACGCCATGAGCGGAACCGGGCGGATCATCGCCTGCGACGTCGACCGTGCGCGGCTCTCGCGACTGCCGCCACGCGCCGACAAGGCGAAGCTGACGATTGTCGAGACCCGGCTGCTGAACCCCGGAAAGGAGGCCGAGGCACTTGGCGACCTTGCCGGCGCCGCGGATGTGGTCTTCGTGGACGCGCCATGTTCCGGAACGGGCACATGGCGGCGCAATCCCGAGGCGCGGTGGCGGCTGACGCCCGAACGGCTGAAGCGGCTGACCGCGACACAGGCGCATGTGCTGGAGCTGGCTGCGCCACTGGTGCGACCGGGCGGGTCGATCGTCTATGTGGTATGCTCGCTGCTCGATGCGGAGGGCACGCTCCAGGCGGAGCAGTTCCTCTCAGGGCATCCGGGCTGGAAGGCGTCCACACCGGCGCTGCCGATGGGGGCGCCGCACGGTGCCGGTGTCCGTCTGTCGCCGGTGCATGACGAAAGTGACGGTTTTTTCGTCGCGCGTCTGGTGGCGCCGTGCTAACCGGGACGTTGCCGTGCCGAAGCTGGAGCCCTTGATGCGTTACACGTCAGTCGCCGTAGCCGCTGCGCTCGCGATGGTTTCAATCTCGACATCGCTTCACGGCCAACGTCCAGATGACCAGATCGATGCCAAGTCGCTCGCGCTGTTGCAGCAGGGCAAGGCCGCCCGGTCAGCCGGCAATGTCGACACCGCCATCGACCTGCTGGAGACGGCGGTGGCCGTTGACCCGCGCAACCGCCAGGCGTTCATCGTCCTGGCCGAGTTGTCGGAGGGGCGGGGTCTGCCGGGCAAGGCGATCCGCCTGTACCGCGAGGCGCTGCTGCTCGAGCCCAATGACGTGGACGCGCTGACCGGCCAGGGCGAGGCGCTGGTCGCCAAGGGCGCCGTTGCGCGGGCCAAGGAAAATCTCGCGCGGGTGAAGGTGCTGTGCAAAGCCTCCTGCCCGCAGGCCACGACGCTTGCCGCCACCATCGCCAAGGGGCCGCCGGTCGCCACGGCCCAGGCCAACACGACCAAGCAGGTGCCCGCCAAGAACTAAGCGGCGGGCAGGCGCCGCCGATGCGGCCTTTGCCCTGATGGGCAGTGGTGCCGCTTGGTGCCTCGTCAGATGGCTAACATGCTCCGAAGCGCCCGACCGCCGAGGCTCCTCGGCGCGATCAGGCGTCAACATTTCCCACGCGCCATCCGTCCCAGCCGAGCAGGGCGGCGCGCCCTTCGACATAGCCATTCTCGTTAGACTCGAGCGCCTCCAGATCTTCGCGCCGACGGTCGATCATCTCCAGCCACCTCTTGCGCACCGCCGGCACCCGATCAGGCAGCAAATAGCGGTGCCACAGGCGCGCGACGCGCTTTTCCCGCCAGAGCCGTTCAAGGACGGGGCGGACCTCCTCCCCAGCGACGCAGGGGAGACGACGACGCAATTCTCCGACGAGATGCGAGGGATAGACCTCGGTTCGCTCGGCAAGGACGCCAAGGATCGCCAGTTCGATCAGCATCTCATCTCCGCGCTGATGCGGCGGTGTCGCGACAGAAGCAGTCATGATGAAGAACTCATTTTGACAAGGCGATGAGCTGGGCAAGACCGGTCGTCCCGGTCTTGGCGAGGACGGATGCGCGATGATCCTCGACGGTCTTGGGTGACAGGCCGAGGCGGTCGGCGACGACCTTGTTCGGATGCCCCTGCACAAGAAGATCGAAAACCTGGCGTTCGCGCGGCGTCAGGCTGGCGGTCCGGGCGCTGACGGCGCGCCGGTCGCGGCTCCACACGACGCCCTCGCGGACGGCGGCGAGCAGGCGATCCTCGTCGATCGGCTTTTCCAGGTAGTCCAGCCCGCCATAACGCCGCACGGAATCGACGGCGTTGGCGGTGGTGGGCCAGGCGGTCATGAAGACGATCGCCACGTCCGGATCGAGAACGCGAACGCGATCGGCAAACCCGAAGCCGTCCAGATCCCCCATCATCACATCAGTGACGATGCAGTGCGCCGGCGCATCCAAATAGACCTGAAGCAGATCAATCGGATCAAGGATCGGTTCGGCGGCATAACCGTGCCGCCGCAGGAGGCGCGCGACGCTGGCCGCCAGATCGGGATCGTCATCAACGACGTAAACGGTATCACCTTTGCTCACGCCGGCTCCCCCACCAAGGGGAGGGTGATGGTAGCGCGCACCCGCCCGTTCTTTTCCGTGGCGCGGACGAGCGTGCCGCCATGCGCCTCAACAATTGCGCGAGCGATCATCGTGCCCACGCCCATCCCCGGCTGGGAGGAACGGCCTGGCGCGCAGCCATTCTCGACGCAGAGGCGCACGGTTTCGCCTTCCTGTTCCACCACCAGGCTTACCTCGCCACCCGTTCCGCATGCCTGCGCGGCGTTGCGGATCAGGTTCATCATGGCCTGGGCGAGTTCCACTTCCTGTCCGAGCACGATCAGATTGCTGTCGACCCGGCCGACCGCCAATCCGACGCCCGCCGCGGAGATCTCGGGACGAGCCAGGGCGAGGACGCTGTCCATCAATGCACTGACCGGCAGCGGCGTCGGCTCATCAACCGCGCGCCCGCCATAGCGGCGCAGACGCCGCACGAGCTCCGACAATTGCGTTGCCTTCGCATGGATCAGGGCAGCGGTCGCGACGACCTCCGGCGGCGCGTTCTCCGCCGATTCGTGCAGGTGGCGCGCCTCGATCGAGAGAGTGGAGAGTGGCTGCGAAATCTCATGGATCACCGCCACCGACATGGCGCGCAGCGTCTTCAGCCGCTCGGCCTGAAACAACAGGCGGTCACGCCGGGCCAGCGCCTCGCGCGCACGCGCCTGCGCATCGGAAAAACTGCCGGCCAGATACCCCGTCACCACCAGGGTAGCGAGACCAAGATGGAGGTTGAGGCGGGCGGCAGTAGACATTTCCGTGGCCGTGAAAGGCAGCACGATGGTCGCCACGATAAGCAGCGCGCACCAAGCACCGAACCGGCCAAGGCGAAGGCCAACCCAGGCGATCGCCACCAGCACCGGCGCCGGCTGAAGCCCCAGCCCGACCCAGGCGAGCCCGACCCCGAGCAGGATACCGAACCCCAACACCGACGCGCTTTCGATCAGGATGGGCGCGCTTCGATGACGAATGGTGAAGCGGTTCTTCCCGCTGATGTGGTCCGCCACCCAGAGCAGGGGCGGGGCAACCAGGAGCACGCCAAGCAGATCGCCAATGGCAAAGGCATTGAGCGAGAGTACCATGGCGCGGAAATCGGTGATGCCGGTCAGATCCGGGCGGAGCAGCGCCTGTGGAATGGCCGCAAGCGATGCGGCGATCGGCGCCAACACAGCCGCCACGGCGAACGGCATTGGCGCCGTAAACATGACGCCGCGGCTCTCCATCCCCCGCAGCAGGCGACGGGTGACAACGACGATCAGGCCGTAGGCAAATACCGGCCGGACCACGGCGGACACGAGCATGAACCAGTCGGAACGGGTTAGCACCACCGCCCCGGTAAGCAGATCCATGCCGAGTTCCACGGCGGCGACGGGCAGGGTGAGGCGCGCGCCGGCGCGCCAAAGGAGCGCGAAGCGCACCCCAGCAGCCGGAAACCAGAGCGAATAATAGCCGTCACCATCCCAGGCGGCGGCAAGCTTGTGGGTAAGAACGAAGCCCAGCGCGTACAATGCCAGCAGCGCCACATCGCGCGCACGCCCCCGCGGAAGCGCCAAAACGAGACGCCGCGAGGCTGAGCGTACCTCATCGTCATGGAGCGCGCCGCTGGCCATAGATTACCGAAACGCGGCCCCTTCCCCAAACAGGTAGCGTAAACCCTGCATCTAGCACGGAAAACGCGAAACATGTCGTTGGCGTGCGGGAGCATCACGGCCAAGCAGGGAAATACCCGGTACCGCGGTGACTTACCGGGTATTTCCCGGATAACACCCGGTACACGCCCTAGGCATTAGGCCGATGCCTCTGAGGGCGCGACACGTCGAGACGGACCAAAACGGGGGGACGTTGCGACGGAAATGATGCGGAGCTGTGCAAGGGGGCCGGCTCCGCATCTGTCATGTGGCGCGCCGTGCGGGTGATCGCGGGGTCGAGAAGGGAGCGACCTAGCGGTAGCGGCTGCGTGGCCGGGCGAGCGGGAGGCCGGAGGACCGGGGGGATCGTGCCGGCCTCCCAATCGCGAAAACGATACAGAATCTTAGGCAGCGTAGCGCGCGCCTTCAGGTGCTGAGATGGCGCGCGAGGGCCAGGAACTCCGGCACGCTTACCGTTTCCGCCCGGCGGGTGGGATCGATGCCCTCAGCCTCCAGCGCGGCCAATGCGCCGGGCACGCCACGCAGACTTTGCCGCAGCATTTTGCGCCGCTGACCAAAGGCGGCTGCGGTAAGCGCCTCCAGCTTTGCCAGGGCGACGCCGGATGGCGCTTCAGACGGCTCGATATGCACCACTGCCGACATCACCTTTGGCGGCGGGGTGAAGGCCGAGCGGTGGACGGGCATGGCGATGCGCGGCGTGCTGCGCCATTGGGCAAGCACCGCGAGGCGCCCGTAGGCGTCCGTGCCGGGCGACGCCACGATCCGGTCGGCCACCTCGCGCTGGAACATCAAGGTGAGCGATCGCCACCAAGGCAGCCATTCCGCGGACAACCAGCCGACCAGCAGCGCCGTACCGACATTATAGGGGAGGTTGGCAACGATATGGGGCTTGCCGGCGAACAGGGGGCGGGGATCGATCGTCAGCGCGTCGCCTTCGATCACCTTTAACTTGCCGGGATACGCTTCGCCGAGTTCAGCGAGTGCCGGGATGCAGCGTCGGTCCCGCTCGATCGCGGTGACGCTCGCCCCCGTCGCGAGCAGCGCCCGCGTGAGGCCACCGGGGCCGGGCCCGATCTCCAGCACCTCCGCGCCGTCCAGATCGCCGGGAATGCGGGCGATGCGGGCGAGAAGCTGCGCGTCGAAGAGGAAGTTCTGGCCCAGCGCCTTGGAGGCGCTGAGACCATGCCGCGCGATCACGTCGCGCAGCGGCGGCAGATCCGTCACAGGTTGGGACAGGCGGCGCGCATCGCGGCAGCCTTGGCGGCCATGGCGATGGCGGCGATCGTCGCGCCCGGTTCCGCCCTGTTCTGTCCGGCAAGGGTGAAGGCGGTGCCGTGATCCGGCGAGGTCCGCACGACCGGCAGCCCGAGCGTGATGTTGACGCCTTCATCGAAGTGCAGCGCCTTGAGCGGGATCAGCGCCTGATCGTGATAGCAGCAGAGCGCCGCATCATATTGTTCGCGCGCGCGATCATGGAACATGGTGTCCGCGGCAAACGGTCCCATGGCGTTGATGCCTTCCTCCCGCAGCTGCGCGATGGCCGGTTCAAGCACCTCAATCTCTTCGCGGCCCAGCGTGCCGGATTCGCCTGCGTGCGGGTTGAAGCCGGCAAAGGCGAGACGCGGCTCCTCCACGCCGAAATTGCGACGCAGCCCCCGCGCCGTGGCACGGCCCTTGGCGACCACCAGTTCGATCGTCAGCAGCGAGGCGACCTGCACCAGCGGAACGTGCGTCGTCATCGGCACCACCCGCAGCGACGGGCCGGCCAGCATCATGACGGCATTTTCCTTCGACACACCGAAGCGCTCGGCAACGAATTCGGTCTGCCCCGGATGGCTGAAGCCGATGCCGTAGAGCTGCGCCTTGGAAACCGGCCCGGTCACGAGGGCGGAGGCTGCGCCCGATCGCGCGAGCCCGACTGCCAGTTCCAGCGAATGAAGCGCGCAGCGCGCACCGTCAGCGTCCGGGCGGCCGGGCACGATCTCCCCGGCATCCTCCACGGTCAGGACCGGGAGCGCCGCGTCAAACGCGCCTTCCACCTCCCGCAGATCGGTGATCGGGGCGACCGGGCCCTTCCACACCCGCTCGATCGCGCGCACGTCGCCGACGGCGAAGAAGGGGGGAAGCGCCGCGGCGTTGCGCGCGGCCCAGGCCTTGGCGATCACCTCCGGCCCGATGCCGGCCGGATCGCCCATGGAAACAGCGAGAGGCGACACGACCGAGATTTCAGCGATACTCCACGATGGCGTCGCGACGCAGGTCACGAAGGGCCTGCTGCGCACGCAGGTTGACGCGCTGCTGCTCCAGCTGGTTCTGGATCTGCTCCGAGCCGGGAAGCTGGGCCGATGCCGTATCGTCCCGTCCGCAAAGAACAAGGGTGCGCACGCCTTCGTCCGGATTGCCGAAGGGCGGCGTTGCCTGGCCGACCTGGAGGTTCAGCATGATGTCCTGCAGCGGTGCGGGCAGATCGCGAATGCGGATCGCATCGTTCTGCACCACTTCGGCATTGATCGAGGCAGCGACCTTTTCCACCGAGCCGCAGCCCTGAAGCTTGGTCAGCGTGGAAGCGAAGCTGGCCGTCCGCTGGCTCGCCTGCGCCTGGGTCGTGCCGCGCGGGAACTTGATCGTCATCTGCTTCAGGCTGAGACGGGCGTCGCGAGGGTTGGCCGTGAGCACCTGGCGCTTGTCCACCAGGTGAAGGATCGAGAAGCCGCCCGGCACGGGAATCGGGCCGACGACCTGACCGACCTGCATCTGGCCGGCTGCCTCCGCCAGCTCCGCCGGAAGCTGTGCGCCGCGTACCCAGCCAAGATCGCCGTTCACGCCGCGCGTCGACGCTTCGGAAAAGTTGCGGGCGAAATAGCCGAACGGCGCCTGGCCCTTCTGGATCTCACCAATCAACTGACGCGCCGCGCCATAGACTTCTTCGGTGCGATCCGGCGTGGCGGACAGATAGATTTCGTTCAGGTGAAACTCGTCCGTCCCCTTGGCTGCCTCGAGCCGGTCGAGGATCGCCTTCACCTCTTCGTCGCCGACGTTGACGAACGGCTCGACCCGGCGTCGCAGATAGCGTTGCCATGCAAGCTCGCCTTCGATCTGGCGCTTGATGGAGCGTTCGGACGAGCCCTGTTCGCGCAGGAACACGCGGAACTGTTCCGGGGTACGGCCGAAGTTGCCGGCGATGCGGTTGAGACTCTGATTCAGCTCATCATCGGTGATGGTGATCTCAGCGGTCTTCGCCTGCTGGATCTGAAGCACCTCGTCGATCAGCTGACGCAGCACCTGAAGGCGCAGTCGATCGATCTCCTCCGCCTTCAACTGAACATTGTTCGCGGCAAGGATCAGGGCCACGCGCTGATCCACATCCGTGCGGGTCAGCACATTGTCGTTCACGATCGCCGTCGCCTTGCGCACGTTCGGGTCGACGGTGCCGAAGATCTCCAGATTCTGGGGGATGTTCAGCCCGGTATTGTCCGGCAGCGACTGGTCAGCCACCGTCGCCGGATCTGCCTGCTGCCCCGTGGCTGCGCCCGCGGCGGCCAGCGCCAGCACCATGCCCGCGACGCGGCCGAACCGCAGCGCCTTGTTGCCCATCGTCGTCACTCGTTCAGGAATCCCATCTTGCGCGCCGTTGCTGCCGGCCCGGCACTGCATTCTTGTAGCTGAACCGAGGCTTAGCGCCCGAGGTTCTTGAAGGCCAGCGTCAACAAATAGCTGCTGCCGCGCCGGGCGTCGCCGGTGGTCCGGTAATCCTGGCGCCAGGTGACACCCAGCGTGAGGCAATCGTCCTCATATTGGACGCCGAGACGATGGCGGATCGGATCAAAGCCGTCGGCCAGCGAGAAAACGTCATCGGTGCGATCGGTAAGATCAATGAGGCCCGACGCGAAAGCCGACCAGAAGCGGGCAAACTGCACGCGTCCGCCAACCCGGATTTCCTCCCGATCCTGCAGATCCTCCAGATCGACGATGTCTCGGTTCAGGCGCAGATAGCCGACCAGAAGATAGGTGTCGCGCGATCCGACGGTGGCGTCGACTTCGTTGCGGCGGACGGCCAGCCCATCCTTGTCGAGCCGGTAACGATGCGTCAGCGATACGAAGTCGCGGAAGCGCAGCGTGGTGCGGCCGACGATATCGGAGAACCGATCGCTGAGCCCGGTGCCCGACGGAAGGATCGTTGCCCGATTGTCCAGACGGTAGCTTTGGCCAACATTGGCCGAGAGGCTGAACCCCGGCAGATCGAGATCATATTCGATGCCGTAGGTTGCCCGCGAGGAATCCTCCCAACGATCATAACCGGCGAAGCGGTTCAGCGCGAAGAGGTTCGAATCCTCAAGGTCGATCGCGCGCGCATCTTCGTTTGGCAGATCGAGGTTCTCGATCTTCGGCGAGGCGACGATCTGCAATCGCGGCGTGATCCGTTGCGTCCCGCCCATCAGCGCGCCGACGAACGGCCAGCGCACGTCGACCGCCATGGATCCGATGGCGCGCGACTGAAAGCCCTCGACCCCACGATAGCTGGTGATCTCGGTCGCGGCAGTATCGTTGGTGTTATAGGCATCGGCGCGCGCGAAGGCCGTGAAGGTGACTTCCTGTCCCCAGTTGGTCAGCCGGCGCAGATCCCATCGGGCGCTGGCAAAGGCGCGCTGCGTGTCCTGTCCGGCCTTTCGGCCGAGCGCGAGCGTGTTCAACTGAAATTGGACGGTACCGCCCAGCAGGTCTTCGGTGGTGCGACGGCGATAGTCGAGCTCGGGCAGCGCGATCGGCTGAAATCCCTGCCGCTCACCCACGCGTAGGGTCTGCGTGGCCCAGCCGGCGAGAGAGAAATAGCTGTCCCGATCGATCCGCTCCAACGCGACGGTGGTTCGCAGGCGATCGGCCTTGGAGATGTCATAGCGGCGCAGGAAGGTTCGATCGGTGGCGAGCCGCAGCGAGCCGGAGAGGCTCCAGTTCTCATCCAGCTGAAAGCGCCCGACCCCGTCCAGGTAGCCGCGGAACGCCTGTTCGGTTGTCGAGGTGAACCCGCTGGACAGATCATCGCTGCGGCGGCTCACCGTGCCGTAGCCGGTGATGCTGAAGGCGCCGAGTTCGTTCAGATGCTCGTAATTGGCCTCGAGCATCGGAAGCACGTCGGAATAGACGTGCGGCGTAACGGTCAGCTTGCGATTGGGTGCGAGCCGGAAGAGGTAGGGCGTTGCGACCTCGAACCCGTTCACGCGATCATAGCTGACGTTCGGCGTCAGCAGGCCACTGGCGGTGCCTTCGCCAATCGGGTGCGAGAATTTCGGCAGCGGGATCGAGGGCAGGCCAAACAGATGAACCTGTCCGCCGGTGTAGTAGACGCGCTCACGATCGGGGCGGTACGTGACCTTGACGGCTGTTACCTTCCACGTCGGCTCCTTGGGGCAGCCTTCGGAGTCCACCACCGAGCAAGCGGTGTAGGCGGCGCGATCCAGCGAAATGGTGCCGTCTTCGAAGCGAGTGCCGCGGTCGGCCGCCAACCGACCGCCGCGCTCCAGCACGACGAGCATGTTGTCAACCAGCCCGTCCTTCAGCGAATCAGTGAGCTCGATCGAATCGCCGTATGCGGTATCGCCTTCCGGACTGGTGACCGCGATGTTGCCGGTCGCGACGACCTTGCCGGTCTTGCGATCCCAAACGACCTTGTCGGCGCGCAACCGCTGCCCCGCGCGGAACATGCGGACTTCGTCCGTGGCGGTGACGACATCGCCTTCATAATCATATTCCAGCGTACCGGCGCTGAAATTCACCTGATCGTCGGCGACCGTGCCGGGCGCCGGATCCGCCGCGACTTCGGGAGCGGGCGGCGGCACCGGCCGGTCCTGAAGATCCTGCGCGGCGGCCGTGCCCGATAGCCCGCACAGGAACGCCGCCGTCAACGCGCAACTGGCCAGAAGGTCGAGACGCGTCACTCGCTTACCCGCAAAGCTTGAACCCCTTTTCGCCGCCTCAAGGCGCGTCAGCCATCGGCCCTATCCATCGAAAGCGCGAGGCGCAACGCTTTGCCACTGGCGGCGGAATGCCTATCTGCAGGACAAAACAAGAGGAACAATCATGAATGTAACCTTTGCCGCCGATCGTCCGGCCGATGCGCCAGTACTTGCGCTGCCGGTCACCAAGGCGGGCGCCGGATCGATCGCGCCCGCGGGGCTGGACGAATCGGCGCGGGCGATCGTTGCCGCCGCCGCCGCCGGGCAGCGCTTCACCGGCGAGGCCGGGAGCGTGGCGGAGGCCTATGTTCAGGCGGGAACGGGCGCCAGCCGCATCATCCTCCTTGGTGTCGGCGAAGGCGACGACGCGAGCTACGAGCGGGCCGGCGGCGCACTGACCGCGCGGCTGCTGACCTCCGGCGTGACCGGCGCGGTGGTTGACCTGTCGGGTGCCGGGGCGAGCGCGACCGCCGCGGCCCGGCTTGGTGCTGCCGCTGCGCAGCGGGCGTGGCGCTATGACGTTTATCGCACCAAGCTGTCTGACGAGGCGAAGCCGTCGCTCGCCGAAGTGACCATCGTCGGTGCGCCGGATGGCACGGATGCCGAATGGGCGACGCGCGATGCAGTGACGCAGGGCCTGGCGCTGACCAAGACGCTGGTGACGCTGCCGCCGAACGTCCTTTATCCGGAAAGCTTCGTGGAGATCGTCACCAAGGAAGTCGAAGGGCTCGCCCTGGAAGTGACGGTGCTGGACGAGCCGGCGATGCGCGACCTTGGCATGGGCGCGCTGCTCGGCGTGGCGCAGGGATCGCGCCGCGCACCCCGCATCCTGGCGCTGCGCTGGAACGGCGCCGGCGAGGGTGATCCCGCACTCGCACTGGTCGGCAAGGGCGTGACGTTCGACACGGGCGGCATCTCGATCAAGCCCGCCGCCGGCATGGAAGACATGAAGTGGGACATGGGCGGCGCCGGTGCGGTCGCCGGGGCGATGAAGACGCTGGCGCTGCGCAAGGCGAAGGCCAACGTGATCGGCGTGATGGGCCTGGTCGAGAATATGCCGGACGGCAACGCCCAGCGCCCGGGTGACGTGGTGACATCCATGTCGGGGCAGACGGTGGAGGTGATCAACACCGACGCGGAAGGCCGGCTGGTGCTGTGCGACTGCGTGACCTGGGTGCAGCGGACGCACAAGGTGAAGACGATCGTCGACCTCGCCACGCTGACCGGCGCCATGATCATCAGCCTGGGCAATGAGCAGGCTGGCCTGTTCGCCAACGACGATGGTCTTGCAGAGCAGCTCCTCGCCGCCGCAAAGGCGAGCGGCGACCAATTGTGGCGGTTCCCGCTCGGCGCCGCCTATGACAAGCTGATCGACAGCCCCATCGCGGACATGAAGAACGTCGGCCCGCGCGGCGGCGGATCGATCACCGCGGCGCAATTCATCAAGCGCTTCGTGGAAGAGGAGGTTCGCTGGGCGCATCTCGACATTGCGGGCACCGTCTGGTCCGAGAAGGACGGTCCGACGTGGGGCAAGGGCGCGACCGGCTATGGCGTGCGACTGCTCAACGCCTTTGTCGCCAGCAACTTCGAAGGCTGATGCAGGTCGATTTCTATCACCTGACGCAGATGCCGATCGAGCGCGCGTTGCCGCGGATTGCGGAACGCGTGCTCGCCGGCGGCGAGCGGCTGCTTATCGTGGGGGCTGACGAGCGGCAGCGCGCGGCGGTCGACCGGCTTTTGTGGGAATATGCGTCCGAGAGTTTCCTGCCGCATGCCTGCACCGGCGCGGGCGACGATGCCGCGCAGCCGATCCTGATCGCCGCCGACGTGAACGCGGCCAATGCCGCGCGGCACATCGCGCTGATCGACGGCGAGTGGCGCGATGAGGCACTGACGTTCGATCGCGTTTTCCACTTCTTCGACGAAGAACGGATCACCGCGGCGCGCGCCGCGTGGAAGGCGCTGGCCGGGCGCGAGGGGGTGGAGCGCCGCTATTGGAAACAGAATGAGGCCGGGCGCTGGGAACAGGCCGCCTGAGCCGCGGCCGCCGGGCAGTTGCGCTTCCCTCTTCCCCCGGCTAACGGCCCGGCAGTTTCCAGCATCCCCAACACAGGAGCAAGCGACCATCATGGCCGCCAACCGTACCTTTTCGATCATCAAGCCCGATGCCACCCGCCGCAACCTGACGGGCGCCGTCACCAAGATGCTGGAGGAAGCTGGCCTGCGCGTCATCGCCTCCAAGCGCATCCAGATGACCAAGGAGCAGGCCGAGGGCTTCTACGCCGTCCACAAGGAGCGCCCGTTCTTCAACGATCTGGTGTCGTTCATGATCTCCGGCCCGGTGGTCGTGCAGGTGCTGGAAGGTGAGAATGCCGTGCAGCGCAACCGCGACATCATGGGCGCGACCAACCCCGAGAACGCAGCGCCCGGCACGATCCGCAAGGAGCTGGCCGAGTCGATCGAGGCAAATTCGGTGCACGGGTCGGATTCGGACGAGAATGCAGCGATCGAGATCGCCTATTTCTTCAAGCCCGAAGAGATCGTCGGCTGATCCGATGATGCAAGACTGGCGGCTGCGCCGTGCCACAGCGGCGGATGCGCCGGCGGTGGCGATGGTTGCCGCCGCCAGCTTTCTTGAAACGTTTGCCGGCATTTTGCCCGGCGAGGACATCGTGGCGCATTGCGCGCGCAACAGTGCGGCGGCGAAATTCGCTGCCTGGGCCGATGATCCGGCAAGCGTGGTGACGGTGGCGGAACATCCCGACGGCCTGGCGCCGGTCGGTTATTCGCTGCTCACCACACCGGATCTCCCGATTGATCCGCTCCCCGGCGACGTAGAGCTGCGCCGGATCTACACGCTATCGCTGACGCGCGGCACCGGGCTGGGCCACCGGCTGATGGCGCTCGCGCTGGACGACGCGGCGGCGCTTGGCGCGAAACGGGTCCTGCTGGGTGTGCTTGGCACCAATGTCCGGGCGCGCAGCTTCTACGAGCGGGAAGGGTTCATTCTTGCCGGAACGCGGCGCTTCAATGTCGGCGCGGGCTGGTACGACGACGTGATCTACGCCCGCGCGCTCTGACGCTTCATCTCGGCCGTCCAGAGCGCGTCGATGCGCTTGCGGTCACCACCCGTTTCGCGCACCCGCACGGCCTCGATCTCAAGGCTGCGACCGCCAACGAGACGCCCGTGTGTCCGCCAGATAATTTCGACAACGGCATGGCCCTCGCGCGGCGTATCGCCGACCATGTAACGGGTGGTGACAAGGACCGGCAGGCGGCCTTCGCGCTCGTCAGCGCCGCCGTCGGTGGCGGCCAGAACGGCGCGGTCGAACCAGGCCTTGTCGATGCGCGCGGTTGCGGGGGTCTGCCGCTCGATGCGGAGGGCGGCCGGGAAGTCGACGGCAGTATCGATCAGCTCGTGGCGCGCGTCCGAAAGCCGGATCTCCTCGCCGCCGCGCGCAAGATCCGCGTCCAGGCTGAGCCGGACCTTGGCAGCGCCGGCCGCGGCGCTGGCGGCGGCCTTCTCCTGCGCCGCGTCGCGCTTTTCACTCCAGTTCAGGCCAAGGGTGAGGGCCCCGATGACGAGCCCCAGCACGGCCACCATCTCGGGCAGCGTCACCCAGCGCCGGCGACGCCTTTCCGCCCCGGGCGTGTCGCTCATCGTCCACCCATCTCCAGCAAACGGCGCGGCGCCACCATTTCCCAGCTTGCGGCGATACGGTCTGCCACATGGTCCCAATCGGTGTCCTGCGCGGCGACACGGATCGCGATCCAGCCCGACGGCCCGAGATAAGGCGGCTTGTAGTAGAGGTCGGGATCCGCCTCGATCAGCATGCCTTGTTCTTCCGTTCCGGTGGTCTTCACCAGAACCGCTGTCTCGCCATTGCCGTGATGATCGTGTGAGAAATAGGCGAAGAACTTACCCTTTTCGATGTGAAAGCCGGGCGCGCCGTGCGACAAGCGCTCGGCCGCTTCTGGCAGGGCAAGCGCGATCGCGCGCACCTTCCCTAGCGTCTGCTCGACGGCTTCTACTGGCTCAGCCATTCGGACAGGACGCGTGGGTAAAGGCGATGTTCCTCGGCCAGCACGCGAGCCGCAAGCGTGTCGGCCGTATCGTCCGGGAGGATCGGTACCTCCGCCTGGCCAAGCACCTCGCCGCCATCCAGCTCCTCCGTGACGAGGTGAACCGAGCAGCCGGCAACCCTATCTCCGGCCGCAATGGCGCGTGCATGGGTATCGAGCCCCTTGTACTTCGGCAGCAGGGAGGGATGGATATTGACGATACGATTGCGCCAGCGGCCGACGAATTCGTCCGACAGAAGGCGCATATAGCCGGCAAGCGCCAGATATTCGGCCCCGGCGGCGCGAAGGGCGGCATCCAGCGCGGCTTCGTACGTCGCCTTGCCGACCTCCTTGGGAGACAGAGCGAAGGTGGGGATGCCGTGCTCCAGCGCCCAGCCGAGCCCCGGCGCGGTGGGTCGATCCGACGCGACGACGACGACTTCGTAAGCCGCGCCCGCGTGAGCGACGAGCGCCTGCATGTTCGATCCCCGTCCGGAGATCAGCACGCCGATCCTGGCTGTCATGCGTGATGCGTGGCGGTCCAGGGTGCCCGCGCGCTCCATGTTTCGGTCGAGCCGGTGACGGTGCAGCCGCGTTCGCCCGACTCGATCGCGCCAATGCGGAAAACCTGCTCCCCGGCGGATTCGAGATCGGCGGCGACGCTATCAGCCTGATCGGCTGTGACGACCACAACCATGCCGATGCCGCAATTGAAGGTACGCGCCATTTCCTCCGGCTCGATGGCGCCCTGCGCCTGGAGGAAGGCCATGAGCCGCGGCTGCGACCAGGCATCTGCGTCGACGCGGGCATGGGCGCCGGCCGGCAATACGCGCGGAATGTTTTCGAGCAGGCCCCCGCCGGTGATGTGTGCAAGCCCTTTGATGCGGCCGGCGGAGACCAGCGGCAGAAGGCTCTTCACGAAAATCCGAGTCGGCGCCATCAGCGCCTCGATCAGCAGCACGTCGGAATCGAACAGGGCCGGACGGTCCAGCTTCCAACCCTTGTCTGCGGCGAGTCGGCGAACGAGCGAAAAGCCGTTCGAGTGCACGCCCGAAGAGGCGAGGCCGAGAAGCACGTCGCCTTCGCGAATCTCGGTTCCGGTCAGTACCTGATCACGTTCGACCGCGCCGACGCAGAAGCCGGCGAGGTCATAGTCACCATCGGCATACATGCCCGGCATTTCTGCCGTTTCACCGCCGATAAGGGCGCAGCCGGCGATCCGGCACCCCTCCGCAATGGACGCAATCACGCGTTCGGCAACGGCCGCATCCAGCTTCCCTGAAGCGTAATAGTCGAGGAAAAACAACGGCTCGGCGCCTTGGACAATGAGATCGTTGGCGCACATGGCGACGAGATCGATGCCGACGCCATCGTGTCGATTGTGCTCGATCGCCAGCTTCAGCTTGGTGCCGACGCCATCATTGGCGGCGACCAGGAGGGGATCGGTGAACCCCGCCGCCTTCAGATCGAAGAAGCCGCCAAAGCCGCCAAGGTCGGCATCCGCCCCCTTGCGCCGCGTTGCCCGCGCCAGCGGTGCGATCGCCCGCACCAATGCATTGCCCGCCGCGATCGACACGCCGGCCTGCTCGTAAGTGTACCCGCTTCCGCTCATGTCGTGCCGACTAGCCACAACGCGCTTGGATTTCCACGCCTGCTTCGCCAAAAGACGCCAGCTTATGCGCCTGAAGCCCTTGTTCCTCGTTCCTGCCGCCGTGGCGCTTGTGCTCGGTACGGGTGTCAGCATCGCCCAGATCGAGGGCAGTGGCCGGGGCGTGGCGCCGGTAGATAGCTCCAGCGACTATGAAGTTTCGGGCGTGCGCGTCGATGTCGCCGCCAAGGACGCCGACAGTGCGCGGCTGGGCGGCTGGCGCGTGGCGCAGCGCAAGGCGTGGCTGGAACTTTCCAAGCGGCTGGGAGCGGGCAAGGGCCTGGTGCCCGATTCGACGCTCGATTCGCTCGTCAGCGGCATCGTGGTGGAAAATGAGCAGATCGGCCCGAAGCGCTATGTCGCGCGGCTCGGCATATTGTTCGATCGCAATCGCGCCGGGGCGATCCTGGGCATTTCCAATTATGTGATGCGCTCGCCGCCGATGGTGGTGATCCCGATCGTCTGGTCGGGCGGCGTGGCGACCGGGTTCGAGCAACGGACGCTGTGGCAGGAAGCCTGGGCTCGTTACCGAACCGGCGGCAGCGCGATCGACTATATCCGGCCGACCGGCAGCGGCCCCGATCCGCTGCTGCTGAACTTCGGACAGACGCAGCGGCCCGGGCGCGGCTGGTGGCGCGCCGTGATCGACCAATATGGCGGCTCGGACGTGCTGATGCCGACCGTGAAGCTGTATCGTCAATGGCCCGGTGGGCCGGTGATCGGCGTGTTCCAGGCGCGGCAGGGACCGGACAACCGGCTGCTTTCGCAGTTTACGCTGCGGGTGGGCAGTGTCGCGGGTGTTCCCGCGCTGCTGGACGCCGGCGTGAAGCGACTGGACGAGGCTTATCAGGCGGGATTGCGCGCGGGATATCTGCGCAGCGATCCTGGCCTGTCCTATGTTCCGGCCAGCGAAGTGCCAGTCGAGGATGACGAGGCGGGTGAAACGCTGGTGACGGACGCGCCGGTGCTGCCGGTGGTGTCGATCGCCGTCCAGTTCGACACGCCAGGGGTGCCCGCCGTCACCGCCGGTGAAGCGGCGTTGCGCGCGGTGCCCGGCGTTTCCTCTGCCACGACCAGCAGCCTTGCGCTTGGCGGCGTTTCCGTGATGACCGTCAGCTTTGCGGGCCCGCCGGAGGCACTGAAGGCCGCGCTGGAGGCGAGGGGCTGGCAAGTGTTCGGATCCGGCACGACGATCCGCATCCGCCGCGCACCGCGCCTGCTGCCGCCGGAACTCACGCCTGACAATGCAACGGCCGGATGATGGCCCAACGATGAGCCAGATCGCGCTGCCCCTGGTATGGCCCGCAGATCCGCGCGACGACGAATTTCTGGTTTCCCCATCCAACGAACGCGCCGTGCAGGCACTTGACCGCTGGGCGACCTGGCCGGTCATGACATCGCTGCTTGTTGGACCGCGAAAGTCGGGGAGGAGCCTGCTTGCGCGTATCTTCGCCGCCAAGAGCGGGGGCACGATCATCGATGATGCATCCAGCCGGCCGGAGGACGAGCTGTTCCATGCCTGGAACCGGGCACAGGTGGAGCGCCGGCCGCTCCTGCTCGTATCCGACATGGCACCGCCAGCCTGGGACGTCGCGCTGCCGGATCTGCGGTCGCGTCTGTCTGCGACGCCGCTGGCGGAGATTGGCCCCCCAGACGATCCCTTGATGCACGCTTTGCTGGAGCGTGAATTCGGCCGCCGGAGCCTGGACGCACGGCCGGATCTGATCGAGTGGCTGGTGGCACGGATCGAACGGAGTCATGTTGCCGTCATACGATGCGTCGATGCGCTCGATCAGGAGGTGATGGAACGTCGCAAGCGGCTGTCCATTCCTCTGGCCAGAACGACGCTCGCACAAGCTGCGTTGATCACGACATCGCCGGAGCCATGATGAACCGATCCGTCCGCCAAGCTCGTCTCGACTCTGATGACGATCCCTTCGAGGAGCGGGGCGGGGATCGGTATTTCAATCGCGAAATGTCCTGGCTCGCGTTCAATCGCCGTGTGCTGGAGGAGGCGCGCAATCCCGCGCATCCGTTGCTTGAACGGCTGCGGTTCCTGTCGATCTCCGGATCGAACCTGGACGAATTCTTCATGGTCCGCGTGGCGGGGCTGAAGGGCCAGCAACTGCTGGAGGTGGAAGCGCGTTCGGCAGATGGCCTGACTCCTACGCAGCAACTCGGCGCGATCACGGCGGAGGCCGACGCGCTGCTTGCCGATCAGGAGACGGTGTGGCGGGAGATCCGCCATGCGCTGAGCGACACCGGCATTCAGGTGCTGGGGTCGAGCAAGATCGACGCGGTTCTCTCGCGCGATGAAGTGGCCTGGCTCGGCACGCACTTCCAGGAGCAGATCTTTCCGGTGATCACGCCGCAGGCGCTCGATCCCGCCCACCCGTTCCCCTTCATGCCGAACAAGGGCCTCGCCGTGATGTTCGACCTCATCCGGATATCGGATGACGAGCCGATCCGCGAACTGGTCATGGTTCCCAACGGCATGTCCCGTTTCGTCCGACTGCCGGGCGCGACCGCCCGCTACGTGGCGGTGGAATCGATCATCAAGCGTTTCTCCTCCGTCCTCTTCCCCGGCTATCGGGTGGAGGGCGCTGCCGAGTTTCGCGTGCTGCGCGACAGCGACATCGAGATCGAGGAAGAAGCCGAGGATCTGGTTCGATATTTCGCCAACGCCATCAAGCGGCGGCGGCGCGGGCGGGTGATCCGGCTGGAGCTGGAAAACGGGATGCCAGCCTCGCTCGCCAAGGTGCTGCGCGACGAGCTTGGCGAACAGGCGCTGGTCAGCGAAAGCGGATCGTTCCTTGGGATTGGTGATCTGGACCAGATCGTCGAGGAGGACCGGCCTGACCTTAAATTCGTGCCGTTCACGCCGCGCTTCCCCGAGCGGATCCGGGAGTTTGGCGGCGATTGCTTCGCCGCGATCAGTGCCAAGGACATCATCGTCCACCACCCGTACGAAACGTTCGACGTGGTGCTCGCCTTCCTGAAGCAGGCGGCCAACGATCCGGACGTGGTCGCGATCAAGCAGACGCTGTACCGCGCGGGCAAGCAGTCGGCCGTTATCAACGCGCTGATCCAGGCCGCGGAGGCGGGCAAGTCGGTGACGGCGGTGGTCGAGCTGAAAGCGCGTTTCGATGAGGAGCAGAACCTGCTCTGGGCCTCGGCGCTCGAGCGCGCTGGTGTCCAGGTGGTCTACGGCTTCATCGACTGGAAGACGCACGCCAAGGTTTCCATGGTGGTGCGGCGCGAAGCGGGTCAGTTTCGTACCTATTGCCACTTCGGGACGGGAAATTATCACCCGATCACGGCCAAGATCTATACCGATCTCAGCTTCTTCACGGCCAATCCTGCCACCGGCAGAGATGCTTCGCGGATGTTCAATTACATCACCGGCTATGTCGAGCCGGAGGACATGGAGCGCCTGGTCCTATCTCCGCGATCACTGCGTACCCGCCTGATCGAAGAGATCGAGGCGGAGATCCAGCATGCGCGCGCGGGGCGGCCGGCCACGATCTGGGCCAAGATGAACAGCCTGGTCGATCCGGCGATCATAGAGAAACTGTACGAGGCGAGCGGCGCCGGCGTTCAGATCGATCTGGTGATCCGTGGCATTTGCTGCCTGCGCCCGCGCATTCCCGGCCTGTCGGAGAATATCCGGGTGAAATCGATCGTGGGGCGATTTCTGGAGCACAGCCGGATCGCCGTGTTCGGCAACGGCGCGCCTTTGCCCAACGATGATGCCCATATCTATATTTCGTCGGCGGATTGGATGCCGCGCAACTTCGACCGGCGGGTCGAATATATGCTGCCGCTGGAAAGCGGGACCGTTCATGACCAAGTGCTGGATCAAGTGATGCTCGCCAATCTCATCGACACCGAGCAGAGCTGGGACCTCTATGCCGATGGTAGCTACATGCGCACGCCGCCGGGCGACAAGCCGTTCAACCTGCATCGTTACTTCATGACCAATCCGTCGCTTTCGGGCCGCGGCGCGGCGTTGGGCGAAGGTGGGGCCGTGCCGAAACTGTCGCTGCGGGGCTGATCGAGTGGAGGGAAAGCGGACCGCCATCGTTGATATCGGATCCAATTCGATCCGGCTGGTTGTTTACCAGGGCCCGCCGCGGCTGCCCGCCATCCTGTTCAACGAGAAAGTGCTGGCCGGACTAGGCCGGAGCCTTGCCGGGGCTGGCACGATCGACAGCGAGGCGATGGAGATGGCCAGCGCCGCGCTCCGGCGGTTCGGCGCGCTAATTCGCGAGATGGACTGCGATGACGTGCGAACGGTTGCCACGGCGGCGGTGCGCGATGCCGCGAACGGCGCCGATCTGATCAGAATGGCAGAGACGCTGGGGCTTTCCGTCGAGCTCTTGTCCGGTGCGCAGGAAGCCCAGGCAGCCGGGCTGGGCGTGCTATCCGCCATCCCCGAAGCAGACGGCATCGTCGGCGATCTGGGCGGCGGCAGTCTGGAGCTGGTCCGGATCGCAGAAGGTCGGGTTCACGAGCACGTGTCCTTCCCCTTGGGCGTTCTTCGCCTTGAGGAACTGCGCAGCAAAAGCGGTTTCGCACGCCGGGTGGAACGGATCCTGGAAGAGGCCGGCTGGTCCGGCGTTGGCAGGGGAAAGCCGCTTTATCTCGTTGGTGGATCCTGGCGATCGCTGGCGCGGGTCGACATCCACGACCGCCATTATCCGCTGTCGGTGCTTCATGGCTATGCCATGCCGATCTCACGGGTCGATCTGCTGCGCCGCAAGCTGCCGACGGCGGACAAGGCATGGTTCAAAGCGGTGCCGAACCTATCCACCGGGCGTGTCCCAACCTTGTGCGCTGCCGCCGACCTGCTGGGCGCGATCCTGCCGGTCCTTGGCTGTTCCGGAACGATCGTGTCCGCCTTCGGCCTGCGCGAAGGGCTGCTGTACGAGCGGCTGTCCCCTGCCGAAGCAGCGCTGGATCCGCTTGTCGTCGCAGCGCGCGACGAAGGGGGACAACTCGGCCGCTTCGCCGAACACGGGGATCTGCTGAACCGCTGGATTGCCCCCTTGTTCGACGGAGAACCCGAACGCAATTCGCGGCTGCGCCACGCCGCCTGCCTGCTCGCCGATACGAGCTGGCGCGCCAATCCGGAGTTCCGGGTGGAACTGGGGATCGAGACAGCCCTGCATGGCAATTGGGTCGGAATCGATGCGCGCGGGCGAGCGATGATGGCCGCCGCGCTCGCCGCGAGCCTAGGGGCGCAGCCGCCCTATCCCGCGCCAATCCCGCTGCTGGCCGGACCACAGGACATCGCCACGGCCACGGCCTGGGGCTTGGCCATTCGGCTGGCGCAGCGGCTTTCCGGCGGGGTTGCCGGGCCGCTCCATCGGACAGGTATTTGCCGCACCATCGGCGGCGTCGAACTGATGTTCGAGGACGGCGATCTCGCGCTCAGCGGCGAGGCAGTCGAGAAGCGCCTGAAGGCACTGGGCGCCGCATTGGGCCTGCCGGTGCGCATCGGGCGCCGACAGGACCAGTCGCCAGCGCCTGTCAGCCGCAGGACAGCTTGACGATAGCGCCCGCCGTGTCGATTTCGATGTTCAGGCGATCGGGCCGGAAATCCATCGTGAGCGCCGACCCGCTAGGGTAGCTGCGAACAACGCGTGCGCCGGCACGCTGCTTCGCCTCCGCCTCATGAGCCGCCAGCGGCTTGCCGATGAGATCCTGCACCGTGGCAGCGTTGCACGCGGCGGGGAGGTTTTCCGCCGGCGGTGCC